>JALZVD010000029.1 GCA_023300205.1 Akkermansiaceae bacterium
CCCCAATCAGATGATTTTGGCTCCGCCATCCACCTCGTAAGCAGTAATAAAACACCTGTCAGACTCAAAAACATCAGCATATCTAAATGGAGTGGCCATATCCCCAGTGACGTTGATACCGAGACATTCGCTAAAGTGAAAGGTGACGGTGAACGCATCCTCCTCAAAAATGGAGATATCCTACTCGGAAAAATAGGTAAAGTCCGTGACGGATCCATGCAAATAGAAACACTCTACACCCCCCTTAATATTCCCATCCTCAGAATGCGTTCCATCGACCTCACTAGCTCAAATGTCAAAGAAGAACCCATCATGTATCAAAATGACATCAAATGTTGGTTCAAAGACAAAGGATGGATCATTCTTAAACCACTTTCTATTAATGAGAACACCCTAACAGCCTATCACCAAGCTCTCGGTGAAAATAAATTTGATCTCAATATTTTCAAAAGAATTGATCTACATATATATGACAAAAGTGCCAACGCCTCCAGAAAATCGGACAGTTGGTAACCTATAAATGTTTCTAAAATTCACTTCACATCTTAGCCATTACAAGGCAAAGTCGTGGGATGCAGGACGAGCATAAACCTATAAAAGTAACCAAACCTAAAGAATGGGCAGCTGGAAGACCAGCCGTCATATCATCTCTTAAGCAAATTCTCAGCACAGCGGGCCCCGTTAGAGGTACAAAAGCATTGCTTGAGCTAAACCAAACTGATGGTTTTGATTGCCCTAGTTGTGCTTGGCCAGATCCTGATGATCACCGCGCTGCATCAGAGTTCTGTGAAAACGGAGCCAAAGCTGTCGCCTCAGAAGCCACCGCTAAAATAGTCGATGAACGCTTCTTCAGAACCCATTCTATTGAACAACTTCAAGCAAAAAGCGACTACTGGCATGATCAACAAGGCCGCCTCACCAGCCCCATGGTTCTCAATACTGCAGATGGTGACACCCACTACCAGCCTATCTCTTGGGATGATGCCTTCAAACTCATTGCAGAAGAACTCAATGCACTCGACCACCCTGACAATGCAGCATTCTACACATCTGGAAGAGCCAGTAATGAAGCAGCATTCCTCTACCAGCTCTTCGTCCGCCTCTTCGGCACCAATAACCTCCCAGACTGCTCTAACATGTGCCACGAGTCCAGTGGTTGCGGACTCGGACCCACCATTGGTATTGGTAAAGGTACCGTTACTCTTGATGATCTACATGAAGCGGACACCATCATCATCGCGGGCCAAAACCCAGGCACAAACCACCCTAGAATGCTCGCATCTCTGGAAACCTGTGTTGAAAATGGCGGAAAAATAGTCGCCGTAAATCCACTCATCGAAGCCGGTCTACTCGCTTTCGCACACCCTCAAAAAGTTTCAGGCATGATGAACCGTGCCACCTCACTCACATCACAATACCTGCAAGTCAAAATCAATGGAGACATGGCCCTCTTCCGTGGCATCTCTAAGTCTATCTTTGCCCGTGAAGAAGCTAGCCCAGGCAACATCATCGACCACGCATTCATAGCAGAACACACCGCAGGACTATCAGAATATAAAGCATCAGTGACTGCTTCATCATGGGATCGTATCATCAAAGACTCAGGCCTAACCCGTGATGACATAGAGAAACTCACAGACACCGTTTTAGATCGAGACAAAAAGCTCATCACCTGCTGGGCCATGGGGATCACCCAACAAAAAAATGGCGTCGATATCATCAAAGAAATCGTCAACCTCCATCTCCTCATCGGAGCCATCGGCCGCCCCGGAGCAGGACTCTGCCCAGTCCGTGGTCACTCAAATGTCCAAGGAGACCGCACCATGGGAATATTTGAGAAACTCCCTGAAGAATTCCACCTTTCACTTGAGAAACATTTCAAATTCCAATCACCACGCAAACATGGCTACGATGTCGTTGAAGCCATCCACGCCATGCATAAAGGAGACCTCAAGGCATTCATCGCACTCGGTGGAAACTTCCTCCAAGCAGCACCAGATACAACCTACACTGAAGAAGCTCTACGTAAGACAAACCTAACCTGTCACATCGCTACTAAGCTCAACCGCTCACACCTCGTAACTGGAAAAATCGGACTCATTCTCCCCTGCCTAGGACGTTCAGATCGTGATACACAAGAAGCCGGAGACCAGTTCGTCACCTGTGAGAACTCCATGGGCATCGTCCACAGCTCAAAAGGAAAACTTACTCCTAACTCCAAGTTCATGCTCTCTGAACCCATGATCATCGCCCGTATGGCAGCAGCTACTATCGGTGACACAGAAACCGTCAAATGGCTTTGGATGGCCTCAGACTACAACCGCATTAGAAATCACATCGAAGCCGTAGTCCCCGGCTTTGAAGACTTCAATATCCGCGTCAACAAGCCAGGCGGATTCTACCTGCCAAATGCCCCTAAACAACGCATCTGGGAAACAGAAAACAGTAAGGCTAACTTTAGCGCCACTCAACTCAGTATCTTCACCCCAGCTCCAGGCAGACTAGCCCTTCAAACTCTGCGTAGTCATGATCAGTACAATACCACCATCTACGGCCTCGATGACCGTTACCGTGGTATTACCAATAACCGCATGATCATCTTCCTCAATCCGGAAGACATGAAAGATCGCAACATCAAACCACTTCAAGAACTCAACATCACCAGCCACTGGTCAGATGGAGAACGCCATGCTCAAGGATTCAAAGCAATTCCATACCAAATGCCACGTGGAGCTGCTGCTGCCTACTACCCAGAAGCCAACGTCCTCGTCCCCATTGACAGCACAGCAGACATCTCAAACACCCCAACAAGTAAAGGTGTAGAAATCTCAATCAACGGCATCTAAAACACCACCATCACCAAATGTTCTCCGTCATCATCGTCGCAGCAGGCAACAGCCAAAGAATGGGCTTCGATAAGCTACTTGCTCCTCTCATGGGCAAACCTGTGCTCGCACACTCCGTAGAAATATTTCTTCAGTCGCCATTCGTCACTGAGGTCATTCTTGTATCCACTCAGACAAGACTAGACGCTCTATCCATCACAAATAATAAATTAAAACTCACCTCTGGCGGACAAAATCGTCACGACTCAGTAACAAAAGGAATAGCCGCCGTCTCACCAGACAGCAGCTTCATTGCAGTCCATGATGGCGCTCGCCCATACATCACACAGGAACAAATCCGTTGCACCCTGCTAGCCGCACAAAAATACGGTGCCGCAGCCTCAGCAACACGTATCACTGACACAGTCAAACGCTCAAACCCTGACAATTTTGCTACCGAGTCCATCTCTCGTGATAACCTTTGGGCCATGGAAACCCCTCAAATCTTCAGCGCTTCCCTCCTAAAAGAAGCATATCTCCACGTCTCAAAATCAGGTACTCTAGTCACAGATGAAGTCTCTGCTTTAGAACTCATCGGTACTCCTACCTTCCTCGTAGAAAACCTTACCCCTAACCTCAAGATCACCTACCCCCAAGATCTTGATGCCCTGTAAGCTTGTCATTCCCTATCCAGAATGATACATCACCAACATGCTTCGCATCACATTCATTGCAGGATATGCAGTCCTCCTTCTAGGACTCATCGCCATCATCGCGCTCAAAGTCATCGCTCTCGGAGACAACGCATCCTGGGGAGACAGCCCACTCGTAGAATACTCTCGCATCATCGATGCCCACCTCTTTGACCCCAAAAATAAAACCTGGATCATCACATCCATACTAGCCTTCATCACCATCTGGATCTTGCTCCTCATAAACATCGCAAAGAACTCCCCACAATGGGAAAAAACATGGGTTAAGACCCTCAGCGTAGGCTGCTCCATCATGATGGTATTCTTCTTTATACTCGCGGCCGTTGGCATGACTGCCCATTACTCTACCGGAATACTTCAAGAAGCCGCAGCCAAACTTGGCGGACTCATGAGCACACCAGTCATCATGGAACTCAGCTTCTTCTTCATCGGATTTATCCTCCTCCTCAGTTACAATATCTACAAACGTAACGCAGAAGGAGATGACTTCGTAGAAATGGAAATTAAAGACGAATAAGCATCATATTACACGTTCTTAAAATGATAAAATCCACCACATCATTGACTCTTATTCGATGATTAGATCCTTACTAGGAACAGAAAGATCAACACTGCCTCTAGGTAAGAACTTTACTCCAGAAACCTCAGTAAAACGCATCTTATCTGTGATCTTACCTTCTTCCATGTAAAATGTTCGATGACCAGAAGCTAGTTTAACTCCATCAACATCCACCAAATCATCTAAAGTAATAAACTTCGCAGGACCAGGTCCATCAGGAGCTACAAGCTTACTCGTTACTATGTAATAAGCTCCTCTCGTTAACTTAGTCTCTGGATCAATCAGAAGCACATAATAATCATCTGGTGTAACGCCTGCTCCATCATCATACGTGATCTTCACTTGACTGTAATCCTTCCCTTCAAATTCCATACTCTCACTCAAAAGATCAAAATTTGCATCCTCATCGTTAAAGACAAAAGGCATCCCTATAAAATAAAACGGAGTAAGTGACCAGAATTTCACCGGCGGCATGAACTCTGCACCCTTAGGACTAATCCATGCTTCTCCACCATTCAGACCAAATTTCACATGACTACCAGTTACTTCATGAACAACTGCTAGAGTTTCAGTATCAACAGTCTGACTCGTATCAACGATCGCTCTAGGACCTCTATCTTTCATATAATATTTCCAACCAAACTGTAACAGCCCATTACCATACCACTTCTCTGTTCCTCCATGAGCCTCTATAGAATCCATCACTAACTGACGTCCTTCCTTCATAGATACTTCATTCTCTATACCCAAAGTCTTTTCATCTGAGCAACTTACTGAAAGCAAACTCAGTGACCCCATCGCTATTAATGTTACTATCGATTTAAATTTCATATTATTATATACTTGTGATCGGCCAGGCACCTATTGAAGGCCTAACTTTTTACGTAATTCTCTACCCTTCTTATCATCTTTATAATTCCAGTAATCTACATTCTCCAAACGCCTTTTAAGCTTTGCTGAACTTAGTATACCCTTCTTCCCCATCTCACTCCAACCTAAGATCGAGTAGGGCACACTATCAGAGATCTCAATCGCTAACCTTCTTCCCGATTTTGTATAAAAAATTTCATAAATAATAGATTCAGAACCACTTCCTTTCTTCCATTCTGTCACTACAGGGGCAGTAACTTGCTTCAAATGACCAAACCTAGCCGCCAAATTTCCTAATACCATCTCCGTCTTTCCCACTGGTAGCGCACTGGGGTTAAGCCGTAACATCGTCCAAACCTCATCCTCTAACAGAATAGCCCCCGCTGCCTGAAACCTCTCGCCCTCCTCTTTCTCAAAATATGATTGAACATCAGTCGTAGTCACGCCATCTCGGCGGTTCGTCTGCATGAATACGTGCCCACACCACTCCTGAATAGAAGTCGTCACCTTCAACGCTCTAGTTCCTACTTTATTTTCCAATGGGTGAAATACAGACATCAGAGTTCGGTAAGGATAAACCCCAGTCTTAAAATCTCGTGTAGCATTAAGCTTCAATACCTGAAAATCCCCACTCCCCATCTCATCCTTCACCTGCCTATCCTTCAAAAAAGGCTCTCTAACATAAATCATGATCGCCTCTCCATCGACAATCCTCCCATATCTCTCCTGCTTCAATTCATAAACGCTGATCTCAGCCGCTCCAGACCAAGCCTTCTTAACTTCATCCCAATCAGCCTGCTCAGGCCTCACTAGCCCCTGTTTACAAGATGCAATACAACACAAAGAAAATGAGAGTATAAAGATAAGCATGTTCATTAGTCACACCATACCCCATTTCCCCTTAAATCAAAGAGAATACAACAAAGAATACCGAACGCCTACTAATCACCCACCACACATGGTACTAATATACCATCTCTCATACCATGGATCTTCTTCTTATCTGCAGGCACAATCGTCGCCATCGTCCCCCCCATCTTCGTTTTCCCTTTCGCGTCGATGAAATAATACGGGCACAGCCTCACCCTCCCCTTCATCACCTTCACCTCACCAGTCTCGTCATCGAAATAAGGGTGTTCCACCACCCGTCCCGGTTGATACTCCTGCATCATCCACGGCTGAGTATCAAAATCCTTAATCGCAGTCTCTATCGCCTGCTGCCATTCATCACCAGGAAGATCGTGACCTATAGTCACACTCTTTGAACCCCAAGCCAGCTCGTTGAAACCACTAATCTTCGCCACTAACCGACGCTCTTTCTGACTAAAAGTCCCCACCTCATCCCAGCTATTCACCCCCAACCTAGGCAACGCTGCATGCGCTGGTAACGGCGCAGGATCCATCACCCATCCAAATGGAACCACCTCTTTAACTCGCTTTAGATGACTACCACGCATCTCTTTCTCCCAGAGTGCTCTCAAAGCCGGTGACCACAATAAAGCCAACCATAACTTCTCCTCCAGATGAGGCTTACACGGTGAAGTCAGATTCTTCCGACCTGCTAACTCCTTAGCTTCTGGAATATTCTCCCAGTCAAACCACTCAAAAAATCGATACCGATCAGCCTCATCGCAAGCCACATCAGACTCCGCATTCATAACCTCATAACCCTCCTCTAGTTGCTCTACCAGCCAGCTCATCTCCGGCATGTATTCAGCAGACTCCTCACTAACCAAAACCTTACCCCCATCAGGCATCAGACTCCTAAATCCATCCGCAATACCATTCTCTCCGCCAAAAATCTTAAACCCATGTGAGGCATACACCTGGCTTAACCAAGTAGCGATACCCATCCCACCAGGGACACTATCCAGCTCGGTCAGCGCATATCCAGCAGTCGTTTCCCTATCAGTAAGTATCAAGTCAGGCCGGATCACTCGCGGCAGAGCATCTCTCAGCTCTACACTACGCTGCAGATCCACCATCCAGCTCGGTTTACCTGTATCTAACAGATCTGAAATCCACCCTGGTAAACGCCCTAATGCCGAGCGCTGATAAATAGACTCACTCGCCTTCTGAAACATCGCCAAAGAATGCCCCAAACTCTCAACCTCCCTCGCCTCCTTCTTAGAAAGAGTAAACGGCTCAGGAGAAAACAACCACTGCGCACCATGACGTAGCTTAGACTCAGGAAGTGCTGACTTAAGTTCTGAGAGAGTCATAAAGATCGTTTTATGAAGCCAAATCCAAGAAATTCTTCAGCATCTCTTTCCCATGCTCTGTTAAAATACTCTCCGGGTGAAACTGCACACCATGAATCTCCATCTCCTTATGCTTCAGCCCCATGATCACTCCATCATCAGTCTCAGCAGTAACCTCTAAGCAATCTGGTAATGTATCTCGCTGAACAATCAATGAATGATAACGTGTCGCAGTAAATGACTCAGGAAGCCCTTTAAAGATACTCGTCCCTTCATGCTTCACCACAGAAGTCTTACCATGCATCAACTCAGCTGCTCGGATCACATTACCACCAAAAACTTGGCCTATACTCTGATGCCCTAAACAAACTCCTAAAATAGGAATCTTTCCACCAAATTCACGAATCACATCACAGCTGATACCCGCCTCATTCGGAGTACAAGGTCCAGGTGAAATACAAATCAAATCTGGCGCCAGATCCGTTATTTCTTCGAGAGAAATCTTATCATTTCGCACCACCTTCATCTCCGCTCCTAACTCGCCAAAATACTGCACGAGGTTGTAAGTAAAAGAATCGTAATTATCGATAACTAGTAACATGCTCTTATTGATCTATTGATTGTTCTGCTAAAGTTCTCGCCAAGCTGACCGCTCGGATCATCCCCATAGCCTTATTACGCGTCTCCTCATACTCATAAGTAGGATCACTATCTGCCACTACCCCAGCTCCAGCTTGAACATAAGCTTTGCCATTCTTAAGAAGACAAGTTCTCAGCGTGATGCAAGAGTCATGCCCCCCATCCCAACCAAAGTAACCCACTGCTCCACTGTATGATCCTCGTTTATTTTTCTCTAGTTCGTTGATGATCTGCATCGCCCTAATCTTAGGAGCCCCACTCACTGTTCCCGCTGGGAAAGTAGACCTAAGCGCATCATAAGCACTATACTTCTCATCCAAATGACCACTCACATTAGATACAATATGCATCACATGACTGTAGCGCTCCACAATCATAAAATCATCCACAGACACACTCGCGTGCTTGGCTATACGGCCAACGTCATTTCTCGCCAGATCCACCAGCATCAAATGCTCTGCACACTCTTTCTCATCCGCTAGAAGATCGGCCGCTAAAGCATCATCTTCAGCTTCCGTCTTGCCTCTCCAGCGTGTGCCAGCGATCGGACGGATATCTAATTGACCATCAATCGCACGCACATGCACCTCTGGTGAGCTCCCCACAAGTGAGAAGTCATCAAACTGCAAAATAAACATATACGGTGAAGGATTCACATGACGCAATGCACGGTAAAGATCCACCGGCTCACCATCAAATACTGTCTCAAATCTCTGACTCGGCACCACCTGAAACACATCACCAGAAGCTATGTATTCTTTAGCCTTCAGCACCATCCCCTCATACTCCTCCTGAGTTGTATTACTCTCAGGATCAGAAACTTCATACTCCGTAAGACCATTGAGCGGAGAAATATGAAGTGGCACATCCAGCTGAGAAATCATTTCCTCAACCCTTGAAAGCGCCTCCTCATAAGCCTCCTCCGGCAGGTTCTCATCATCATCCACAAAAGCATTCGCTACTACTAATAAACGACGTAATTTATGGTCAAAAATCAATACCGTATCCGCAATCATAAACAACGCATCAGGTAAGCCCAAGTCATCCTCAGGTGAACTCGTAATACTAGGCTCAAACTGCTTTACCGCATCATAAGACATATAACCCACAGCCCCACCATAGAAAGGAGGTGCATCACCATGTGTCGCCGGCTTATATTGAGCCATCAGAGCCTCAAGCTCACTCAAAACATCGTTTTCACTATCTGCTCTCCACTTACAGGTCTCTCCATTCTCAGTCAGTGAAATATCCTTACCGTAAGCAATAAACACCGCACGCGGATCAGTCCCCATAATCGAATACCTTCCACTCGCATCCGTACTCTCAGCACTTTCAAACAAAAAAGCCCCATCCTTCTGGGCTATTTTCATGAATGCAGAAAGTGGTGTCTCAAAATCCGATGCCAATTGCGCATACACAGGCACAACATTCCCCAGTTTCGCTAATTCGCGAAACTCCTCTAAACTTGGTTTTACAGGTTCCCTGCTCACGCCCACAGAATGCGACCGTATCTCAAACAATCAAGTTCAAACCCCTACAAAGAGTAATTTTCTTAATGCTATGCTTGCCACAGTCATCATCCATGTGTATGCAAAACACGCCCTTAAACTGATCGGGCACAAAGCTATGCTAAAGTGGACATTACAAAAAATCGTAGGTAACAAAAATGAGCGTGAAATCAAAAAACGCCTAATGCCAGTTGCCGCCGAAATCAATAAAATAGAAGAAGCCCTCCAACAAGAATCCACTGAGGATGTATTGGCGCGCACCACCAAATGGCAGAAGCACCTCCACCGCTACCTACCACTTGACACACCTACAAAAAGACAAATAGAATCCCTTGAGTCAGAAGCTCTTTCAGCACTCGCAGAAGTCGTTGAAGAAAGACTAGCTGAACTCCGTGACGAGTACCCATCACTCCCAATCGTCACAAACACACCAGAATCTATTGAAGAAGGTAAAGACGCCTTCAACAATATAGAAGACGACTTTTCAGACAAACGTGCTAAATATCTCGACCAAATTCTCCCCGAAGCATACGCAGTAGTTAAAAATGCCGCTCGTCGCATGTGCGGGTCCAAACTCACACTCGGTGATCAGGAGATTGAGTGGAACATGGTTCACTTCGATGTCCAGCTCGTTGGAGGCATCGCCCTTCACCGCGGAATGATCGCAGAAATGATGACCGGTGAAGGTAAAACCCTCGTTGGAACACTCCCTGTCTACCTCAACGCTCTTACAGGCCTCGGCATACACGTAGTCACTGTCAATGACTACCTCTCTATGCGTGACTCACAATGGATGGGAACTCTTTACAAATACCTAGGACTCACTGTCGGCTGTATCCAGAACATGCAGCCACCTCACATCCGTCGTGAACAATACCTCACAGACATCACCTACGGAACAAATTCAGAATTCGGCTTCGACTACCTCCGTGACAACGGAATGTCATCATCAAAAGATGAGCAAGTTCAACGAGGGCACTACTTCTCCATCATTGACGAAGTTGACTCAGTCTTGATCGATGAAGCCAGAACACCACTCATCATCTCTGGACCATCTACCGTTTCTAATACAGCCCAATACATGGACTACAGAGGTATGATTGAGCAACTCGTCAAAAAGCAAAACGCACTCTGCACAGAACTCGCTGATGAAGCCAATAAAGCACTCGAAGCTGGTGACGAAGAACACGCAGGTCGCTGCCTATTCAAAATCAAGCTAGGCCAGCCGCGTAACCGTCAACTCATGAAACACATGCAAGAGCCTGACTCTCGCAGACTCATCGATAAGACAGAACTCTCATTCTACCAAGATGCTCAGAAAAAAGAACTCTACGCCATCAAAGAAGAACTCTACTTCACCATCGATGAAAAAGCACACGACGCTGACCTCATGGAAATGGGCCGCAAGATACTAGCTCCTAGTGATGATGATGCATTCACTCTCCCTGACCTAGCTAACGAATATGCAGAAATCGATGCAAATCACGATTTAAGCGATGACCAAAAAGCAGCTGAAAAAGAAGAGATCAACACCCGCCTAGACAAGCAAGGTGAAAAAGTTCACTCCATCTCACAGCTCCTCAAAGCATACTGCATCTACGAAAAAGACGTCGAATATGTAGTTGAAGACAACAAAGTCAAAATCGTTGATGAGCAAACAGGTCGTAAAATGGAAGGTCGCCGCTGGTCAGATGGTCTCCACCAAGCCGTTGAAGCAAAAGAAGGCGTAACCGTTGAGCGGGAAACCCAGACATATGCCACCATCACTATCCAAAACTACTTCCGTCTCTATGAGAAACTCGGAGGAATGACAGGAACCGCTGAAACTGAAGCCGCAGAATTTCATGACATCTATGGACTAGACGTCCTCCCTATCCCAACAAATCAACCTAACCAGCGTGAAGACCTCAACGACCAAGTATTTAAAACCCGCAGAGAAAAATATAACGCCGTAGTCAATAAAATCTCCGAATGCCAAGCCAAAGGACAACCCGTCCTAGTAGGTACAGCATCCGTTGACGCATCAGAAACACTTTCAAGAATGCTCCAGCGCTCTAAAATCGAACACTCTGTTCTAAATGCCAAATTCCACGAACAAGAAGCGGATATCGTCGCGCGCGCCGGTAAGATCGGAGCTGTTACAGTTTCCACAAATATGGCTGGGCGAGGCACAGACATCAAACTCGGAGAAGGAGTCGAAGACGCAGGTGGACTCATGGTCATCGGTTGTGAACGCTACCAATCTCGCCGAGTAGATCGCCAACTTCGTGGACGTTGCGCTCGTCAAGGAGACAAAGGAATGAGCCAGTTTTACATCTCATTTGAGGACGACCTCATGAGAAACTTCGCCGCCGCTGATCGCATGACTCGCATGATGGAAAGATTTGGAATGGAAGAAGGAGAAGCACTTGAGCACAAATGGCTAAACCGCTCCATCGAGACAGCTCAGAAACGTGTAGAACAGCGTGACTACACCTGGCGCAAGCGCGTTCTAGACTTTGATGACGTCATGAACATGCAGCGTGAAGTTGTTTATGGCTACAGAAATGAAGTCCTCTCCACAGAAGATCCGCGTGAACTAATCGATGAAATTATTGACGAAATCATCCCTGAGCGCGTCCATGACTTTATCGAGAACAGAGACCAAGGTTCTCCAGACTACGCAGAACTTCTTAATTGGGTAAACACTACATTCCCGCTCGGGCTCACACTAGAGACATCTGGACTCCATGAGAGAGATGCAGCAGAAAATACTGAGTGGATTATCAGCGAAGTCAAAAAAGCATACCTACTAAAGACCGAGCATGAAGCCCCTGAACTTCTAGACCACCTAGAGCGCCATATCATCCTCACTGGTATCGATAAACTCTGGCAAGAACACCTCTACAACATGGACGCTCTCCGTGAAGGAATTAGCTTACGCGCTCAAGGGCAAAAAGATCCCCTCGTCGAATACAAAGTAGAAGCCTACTCAATCTTCGAGACTCTAATGGACAACATCAAGGCAGAGTCACTCAACAACCTCTTCCGCTCTACAACAAGCCTTGACCAGTTCGAGCAGTTCCTCCAGAACATGCCTGCGAACTACACTGATCATGAATCAACAGAAGCTCCCATCACTGACCAAAACATCGGAACAGCTGTAGCAACTTCAGGAGGCATTCCGCTTAAAAACAACAAGATGGTCAAATTAGACCTACCTAAACGCAAGCCCATCGAGCTTAAAGGGACAGGTAGAAATGCTCCCTGCCCCTGTGGATCTGGTAAAAAAGTGAAGCAGTGCTGTGCAGAATAAAACACCAATAAAATAATTTAACTCAACCTGCGTAAGAGCTAATCTTACGCAGGTTTTTTTATACACTCCCTAAATAAATAAGATAAAAAAATCCCGTAACATCGATCATGCTACAGGATGAATAGAAATGTTCAGTTACTAAAATATTAACACTACTTCACTGGATACTCTTTCAGAAGATCTGCTGCTTTATAAGGCCCTTTCTTAGTCTGCTCTTCACTCTCCTCCTGTATGTAGTCAACCTGCTTCTTAGTAATCGAGTCTCCTGTTTTATTAGACCACGCGTTTCTAATGTAAGTCAGAATATCAGCGATCTCTCTATTTTGGATTCGACCATTAAAACCAGCCATCACTCCATCATAACCTTTACCTTTAACTTCTATCTTCCCCATCATCCCATGAAGAGCTATCTTAGACAGAAGCTTTCTATCCCCAGTCACCCACTTACTTCCATCAAGCGGAGGAACTCCTATAGCATCGTTACCTTCACCCTTAGCTCCATGACATACGACACAGTTCTCAGCATGATGATACGCCCTCTCTCCTCTCTGGTATGACTTCTGCACATTAGCAGCTGCTTTCTTAAGATGTGCTGGAACTTTCACAATCACTTCTTTGATCACTACCACCTCTTCTTTCAAATGAGCCTTAGCATACTTAAGTGCGTCCTTAGACCAGTCATTTACAGGCTTACTCTCAAATTCAGAGATAATCGCAAGACCATCTGCCTTACCCATCCATGAAGCCGCTACGAGCGCTTCATGTCTCACTTGCGCATTCTCATCCGCTGCAGCTCTCTTAAGCAGCTCCACTGCATTCTCAAGCTTATCCACATTGTAGCGCACCGCTCTTGTAGCAGCAGCCCTCGCTCTTGGCTCTCCAACTCCTAAGCACGCCTCCAAGATTTCCGGGTCTATCTTATTAATCCCCCATGAAACCCACATAGCCTCTGTAAGATGATGGGCAAATCTCGGATCCTTCTGATCCAAGCTCTTCGCCCATTTTAAGACCGCCACAGCTACTGCCTGTGAACTTCTTCCGCGGAGCTCTCTACGTGTCCGATAACGCGTACGTATTTCTGGCAACTTAAGATTCTCTAAAAGCTCATCAATACTAGCTCCATCAACCTTAGCTATCGCCACAAGAGGGCGCGACGGATAAGTAATACGGTAGATTCGACCATGAACATGATCTCGCTTAGGATCACGCGCATTGTGCTGCATATGTCCAATCAGAACGTTACTCCAGTCGATAACATAAAGTGAGCCATCAGGCGCAAATTCAAGATCTACTGGGCGAAAATTAATATTATCGGACTTAAAAAGATCATGACGAAACTCAGTCTTATACCCATTTTCTCCATCAGCCTTAATCTCATGCTGCTTTGCTCCTTGAAACTTGATGTTATTACACAGAATCATATCACCTTGTACTTCATCAGGGAAATGTCTTGATGAAACAAACTCAACTCCAGAAGTAGGTCTTACTTTATTACTACTGAGTAGATCTTTGGGCTTAGGGTTTACATTATAGCGGGATTTTACCGCTATTTGCTGCATCCAGGAAAATGATGGACCTGAGGTATGAAGAAAGAAATTCTGCCCCCAATCATCAATCGCAATACCCCATGGATTAGGGATGCTATACTGAGCATTTCTTTCCAGCCTACCCTTATTAGGATTATAGCGATAGAAACCTCCATTAGTTCCCCTTACTGGCCCGTAAGGAGTTTCTACATTCGAATGAAGAAAGATACCCTCCCCCATATAGAAAGCTCCAGATGGGTCCGCACAGAAACTAGAAATAGCGTGGTGCGTATCGTGATCATCAAAACCACTCAGAACTACCTCCTTAGTATCAGCCTTGTCATCGCCATCTGTATCCTTGAACAAAACAAGATCATTCTGCAGAGATACAAATACCCCATGTTCTGTGATTTCAAATCCCATTGGCGTAACAAGGTTATCAACAAACGTTGTTTGCTTATCAGCAACACCATCATGATCAGTATCTTCAAAAATAATGATCTTATCATTAGGCAAGGGATCACCTATTCTATACTGTGGATAACTTGGCATGCAGCTCACCCAAAGACGCCCTTTATTATCAAAGGCCATCTGTGATGGATTAGCTAGATCAGGAAACATCGTCTCATCAGCAAAAAGCTTCATCTCATAGCCCTTTGGTAGATTTAGCGTTGACTCAGTCTCTTTACCAGAAAGATAAACATTAGGTCTATCAGAATTGGTGTTCACCGACTTCAACTTAGTCGTCTTAGCATCAGCTGCCGCAACATCAAATGCTTGCCCCTTATTAATGGACCAAAGCGCCTGATCTCTAATCGCATTCATTTCTCGAATCTTCTTAAGCTCGTCTGGGTAGTTGACATTACCGAATGGCTTATACCGTCTACCATGAACGTGAACTCCGTTAGGGATCTTATAATCTAAAAGCCAAACTCTATTTTTCTCAGCCACAGCCGCATGAACCTTAGCCTTCTTATCATCATCTGCTTTCACCTCCTGCTTGCCAAAGAGCAAGTTAGCAAACATTGGCGCTAGCTTCTTATAACCTGCCTCATTCAGGTTGTGCCCATTCGACGTGAGATCGTCTTTACTAGAATTATAAAACCCCTTCGTAGCTGAAAATGCATCAACAAAGAGAACTCCCTCTTCTTTACAAACTTCAGCCATTGCATTTGAATACGCCTCAAGCCTCTTATTAACTCCTAAGCCATTCGGTAAATCACGCTTTGCTGATAAATCTTCAAATGCTGCCGGTGAAACAATCGCAAGTTGCACTTGGCTTCCAGAATAGTTCTGCGCCAAAGTGTGTTTAATAAATGCTCTAAGCTCTTTCTTATATCCATCCAAACGCTCTAAACCATCAAAAGATTCACTGTAGCCAAAAAAACCTATCACAGTATCAATCTCATGACGCTTCATCCATTGATCAGGTGCCTCATACTCACCACGTCCACCCCCACTCTGATACTCTTTCTTCACCAGTGACTTTCCTTCAGGAATAGCAAAGAAAGACTTTCTTGATGGATGTGGCCTGAATGCCGGTGTATCACCCTCTTTACACCAATTCCTAATATAAAGATCATGCTCAGGATAACGCAACTGAAGCTCAGTCTCGAAATGATTAAACAAATTCATTCTTGAGCCAAGCCCTCCACCAACAAACCCAATACGGCTATTCTTTTCCATATTAAGATACGCTGGTGGATCCCCTGCTTTTGCAGCCGGTTGCTCAGGCCTTAAAGCTTTAATGACAGGCTCACTCTTAAGTTGAAACCCTTCAGGAGTCACACTCTTCTTATTTGTCTTAAAACCATAAAATGTCGGTTTGTATTCACCATCGATCGATACATCCACCTTAGCAGGAACCTCCATTCCAAGACCCCAGTATACACCATTCATAACCAAACGTCGAAGATCCTCATCCACAAGATCGGTCGCTGCCCCCATTGTCGTTGTTAGAACCTTACTCACTTCACCTGAAGAATGCTTATATTCACGAGTCCAAGCCACTGGCTGCATTAGAATATTCTTAGTAGCTACCCCCTCAGATTTAGGATCAAATGACGCAGTAACCTCCCCACGTAATAGAATTTCTGAAGGCTTCAAAGGATCTGCTCCATAAACATCTGACGTGCAGAAAATTTCTCCCACACCATTGAGAATCGGATTTTTGCTAGCACTTGGCTCTACATGAGTGCGCGTAGCTTCTTTCTTATGCTTACCATGGTGACTCACCCATGATTCACCCAGTATCTGCCTACCAAATCCCTTTTCCCATCCACTCTCAGCCTTAGCATCAAATGAATATTTCGCCCATTTACTGTCTCCTTTAACCTTAAAAGCATGAGTAGACGTCCTCAACGCGACCATCGGCACACCCCGCTCGAATGCAGCATCAAACTTCTCAAAAGCACCGTCATCCCAATTACGGAAACGTAAACACATCACAATCGCATCCGCTGAATCTAATGCTACAGGATTTGATAAACTATTCTGATTCCCTGGATCAACAAACTGATTGTCCTTATCCATTGAAAATAACACAGTACACTTAAACCCTTGTTTTGAAAGCAACTGAGCCATCATCGGCATAGATTCCTCAGAGCGATATTCCTCATCACCAGATAAAAGCACCACATGCTTTCCATTAGCCTTCCCTTTTGCTTCAAAGACCAAATGATCTTGCCCTGCTAGACAAAATGCCATCCCAATAGCGTAAACACCCAAGGTGCAAATCCCTAGTTTAATTTCTCTTAGTTTCATAAGTTTTAGCTCTAGTTTAGATTCCCTTATACGCAGTAAATAAGGGCTTCTTTCTAAAAAAAAAGATGACACCATAAACTAGGCTTGTCATGTATAAACCGATCATTATTTTGAATAAAATCGTCAATAACGCATATCAAATCATTATAAACCTAATTAACAAAAATCTAAAACCCCAAAAAAAACAAACTTAGCCCAAAAAAACCAATTTATAAACACACTCAACCCAAAAAAAACAAACTTAAGACTAAATTGACCGTTTTTTGATTTACACACACATCAAATTATCTATATTCACATTATAAATCAACATTTTCAACATGAAAGACGAACCAATCGACGGAGCACAAGCTCTCATAAAAACTCTTGATGAACTCGGCATAGAGATCATATTTGGCTATTCTGGTGGAGCCGCCCTCCCTATCTTTGATGCTCTAGAAACAGTCGAATCTAATATCAAATTTGTACTCAGTCGTCACGAACAAGGCGCCTGCCACATGGCAGACGGATACGGAAGAGCAACAGGTAAACCTGCTGTTGTTCTCGTAACATCTGGCCCAGGTGCTGGAAATACAGTAACCGGACTAATGACCGCTCAGATGGACTCAGTACCAATGATCCTTATCAGCGGACAGCAAGTGACATGGATGCTTGGTAAAGATGCTTTCCAGGAAGCTGACATTTTCGGAATCACTCTTCCTGTTGTTAAGCACAACTACCTAGTGAGAGAAACCAACAGTATCCCTAGAATTACTCGCGAAGCCTATCATATAGCTACATCAGGTCGCCCAGGAACTGTCCTCATTGATATCCCTAAAGACCTCAGCCAGGGACCATTCACAGGAGATCTAACTCACAAAGATCCAATGGACCTTCCAGGTTATCAGCCAGAACAAGCATTTGACATTGATCAATCAAAGGTAGCAGAAGCCCTTGAACTCATTTCCAATGCAAAGAGACCACTCATCCTAGCAGGTCAAGGTGCCATGATCGCTGGTGCGCATGAAGAAATGCTCACATTCGCCACCAAGCTCGATTGCCCACTTACCAACACACTCTTAGCCAAAGGAATCATTTCAGAAATGCACCCTCTTAACCTAGGGATGCTGGGAATGCATGGAACAGCATACGCTAACAAAGCCATTTGCGAATGTGACCTCCTCATCAACATCGGATCAAGATTCGATGACCGCATCATTGGCCAAGCAGATAAGTTCTGTGCAGGCGCCAAGATCATCCACGTCGACATCGATCCTTCAGAAATGAATAAAATGATCAGCCCTGATGTAGAAATAGTCGGCGACGCTAAGACAGTTCTCGATCTATTCCTTGCTGAAATAAAGGAACAGAAGCTCCCTGAGTGGAACACCCACTTGGACAGCTACAGAAAAAAATACCCCCTCACCTACAAGAAACAAGGTGGCCTAAGAATGCAGCAAGTCATCGACGAGCTCTGCATCCAAACAAAAGGTGAAGCCATCGTTTCTACAGACGTAGGCCAGCACCAGATGTGGGCAGCACAGTTCTATAAAAACGTGCATACCAAATCCTGGCTTAGCTCAGGTGGAGCTGGCACAATGGGATTCGGATTCCCAGCCGCCATCGGAGCCGCATTCGCCCGCCCTGACCGCACAGTCATCTCCATCTCTGGAGACGGCGGATTCCAAATGACACTCTGTGAACTAGCTACCGCTGCTATTCACAAGCTACCTATCAAGATAGTCGTCCTCAACAACCACTACTTAGGCATGGTTCGCCAGTGGCAAGAACTCTTTTTCGATGACCGCAAGTCTGGTGTAGATCTAGAAGGTAACCCGGACTTCGTGAAGCTAGCAGCCGCATACGGTATCAAAGCTATCAACATCAAACGCCCAGCTGACGTATCACGCATGGTGAAGCAAGCGCTAGAATATAACGAAGGACCAGTTCTCATTCATGCGGAATGCATCAAAATGGACAACGTTTTCCCTATGATTCCAGCAGGAGCAGCACTCGAAGACATGCTCACAGAGCCTCCTAAACACAAGATGGCAAAACCTACTGGTTCGACTTAACCTAACGGCTTCAACGTAAATCACAATTCTCTAACATTTCACTCCAACGCAACAGTAACATGTCTAAAATCATCACAACAGACACACCCCAAGACACTAACAATCCTGACACTACCTTACACACGCTCTCTGTCTATGTTAATAACAAAGCAGGTGTACTCATGCGCATAACCCAAGTATTTGCTAGACGTGGATTTAATATCGACTCTCTCGTAGTCTCACAGTCACGAGATGCACGCTACTCACGCATGACAATCGGCATCACTGGATCATCAAACGGCCGCGAACAAATTATCAAGCAAGTTACTAAACTTGTCGATGTGATACACTGCCAAGAGCACACTACTGATAACTCCATAGTGAAAGAAATGCTACTGATCAAATTCCTTGCAAGTGCTCAAGAGCGCACCGAAGCACTTCAGATAATTGATCACTTTGGTGGAAAATCACTAGACCTTACCCCCACTGCCATGACCTCAATCATCACTGGAGATCCTGACAAAATAGACGCCGCAATCAAAATGCTCTCTGTTTTCACCATCGTTGAAACAGTCCGTACAGGTAAGGTTGTCATTGCCAGAGGAGACTCACCTACCTAAGGCTCTACTATGAATTATCTGGCGCATCTGGCATTAAACCCATCCGCCCAGATCGGCCGTATCGATGCGCTCAGAATCGGCAACCTCCTCGGAGACTTCGTCAAAGGAACTGAGACATCACTCAGGCTTCAACTCCCCGCTGACATAGTAGATGGCATCATCTTACATCGCGCCATTGATAAGTTCACCGACAAACACCCCGCGTTTCTAGCCTCTAAAGAACTACTCGCCCCAGAGCGCAAACGCTATGCGGGGATCGTAGTAGACATCATCTATGATCACTTCCTCTCCATTCATTGGAACCAATACCATGATGAACCCCTAGATATATTTATTACTCACATTTACTCCGTTCTTGAGACAAATAAAGAATGGCAACTAGGCACACTTAAGAAAGCCTTCCCCCAGATGAAACTCCAAAACTGGTTGGCATGCTATGCCACAAAAGAAGGTATTTACCAAACATTCACCCGCGTCGCTAATCGTGGAAAATTCACAGCACCTATTGCCAAAACCCATCTCGATTTCGATAAACACTACAGTACATTTGAAACACATTTTCACACCATATACAAAGATCTAATTGAATTCAAAAATCAATTCCGCTTTCAATAATTATCAATTCACACATAATAACAATGATGAAGAACCAATTGAAAATCACAACAGCTACAATATTCTCCATACTCAGCATCGCACTTTACTCATGTGGAGACAAGAAAGCAGCAGATCCCGCTACCCAAACAGAACAGCCCGCAGTTACAAAAACTCATGAATCAGTAGCTAAAGAAGCCGTCCTAGTCATGTCTGAAATGAGCTCAACCCTTGCACAGATAACCAATCTAGAATCAGCAAAATCAGCAGCCCCCACCCTCACAAAAATCGGTTTCAAATTTAAAATGATCAAAACAGACATGCAAAAACTGGGCGAAATAAGCAAAGAGCAAACTGCAAAAATAGAAGCCAAATACGGAGAACAAATGACAGAAGTAAAAACCAAGATCGCTAATACGATGGAAGACCTCCAATCAACCAATCCAGATGCCTTCGAAGCAGTAGGAAAAATTATGAAGACCGTAATGGACTAAACGAACACTAATTCAAAATCCAAAATAACGGTAAAGGCAAGATCATAGCAAAATCAGCCAAGACTCGCTGCGCTTCTAGATAAAAAAATGAACGCTTCTTGTTGATTAAATACAACAGTGCAGCAGAAACCATCACAACATAGCACAGTGGCCTCTCATATTCTGAGAGCTTATAAGCAGCCAAATAAACCGCATAAGCAGCCAAAAGCAAAAGCCCCGTTGCCAATATTGTCTCACAAGCCTCTTTCTCATCTTCCCTCTCACTTCTCCTAGACTTTTCCCATAAATCGATCCCTGTGATGTTCAAAAAACACAGTAACCCAAAAAGAAAAGGCAACGAACTACTAGCAAAAACAATTCCTACAGTGGAAAATGTCATCAAAAAAAAGTTCGCCACTCCGTGCCTTAAAGCCAGTAAAAAATCAGCATCAGAAGAAGACGTGAAATGAAACCATAGATCATAGATACCCTTTGGCAACTGGACAGATTCCACAACAATCGGAGCCGACACTCCAAAAGAAAACGTGATCGCTGCAATGAAATTCTTAGTATACGCGATCTCTCCTTGGTCAAACTTCCTGACCAATAAATACAACAGACACATCCCCACGCCAGAAACCCCCGCAGTAAGTAATGCAGCAGACGCTACATTTAACGCAGAGTAGACCGAGTACAAAATCACACCAGCAACAACAGGTAAAAGCAAATGCCTATACCTCCAATGAAACTGATGCCTCTGACTCATCTCACCCAGCTCACCTTTAAAACGCTTCACATCCAATATCCGGTCCAAGACATAAACACACCACACCGCCCCTGCTAGCAACCAATATGAGTGACTATCCACATACACCACCCTCATAGACTTCGCTATGATCCACATCCACACAACTGCCACTAGCGGAGCATCAAGGCTCAACAAATTTGGTAACAACCAGAGCGGCGGTCTTTTGGAGGGTTCCTTATTCATATCAATGATCGCATCTTGAGGCTATCTTTGAAGAAATCAACCCGTGCTAACTATTTTAGTGCCCTTCTTTTTTCTCAGATCCCTCTTCCTCATGGCCTGCGTCTGCACCATGTTTCTCTGCTTTATCTACGTGAAGAAGCTTTGTATCTTCCCAATCATGTTTTTCACATGAGCTAAGAAATACGAAAGCGGAAATGACAGCGGAACTGATGATAAATCTTTTCATTACGGACGTAGAGGTAAGCTTTTTCACTAAAAAAATCAAGACTACAATTCCAATCTAGAAAGAAAAAATAATTCTCCCAAATTTATCTAACCATTGCCTATTCATACTCAATTCATTTACTCATTCCCACTCTCTAAAAAATTTCCATTTCTATCGCTAATTACTTGCACACCACGCGCCTGCCTCCTAGTCTTCGCCCGCAACGCTGATTAGAGAAATCAACCTCGCTCACTATACAATTATCATGAAGGATTCACACACTGCTATCTTAGCACTCGAAGACGGTCGCACATTTATAGGAGAAGCTTTTGGACACACGGGCACTACCACAGGGGAAATTTGTTTTAACACCTCCATGACCGGTTACCAAGAGATCATCACTGATCCATCCTACCGCGGACAAATCGTAACCCTCACCTACCCTCTCATCGGTAATTATGGTGTGAACCCTGAAGACGCTGAATCATCTCAGCCTCAAGTTCGCGGACTCGTCATCGGAGAACTCTCACCCATCGCATCAAACTTTCGCTCACATCAGTCACTAGCCGACTACTTCGCTGAGCACAAAATCATCGGTATCGAGGACATCGACACCCGCGCACTCACCAAGCACCTCCGCACCGCCGGAGCCATGCGCTCATGCATCACTACTGAGCTAACCGTTGAACAAGCCATTCAAGCCGCCAAAGACGCCGCACCGATGGCCGGATCAGACTTCGTCAAAGAAGTATCCACTGAAGAAAATTACCAATGGGACAAGGAATCCCGCCTCTGGAATATACCTAGCGTCTCATCTGGCAGAGAAGGTAACTACGAGGAACTACCACCAGTAAAATACAACATCGTAGCATACGACTTCGGTGTGAAATACAACATTCTCCGCTCAATGCGCCAACAAGGGTTCGACATCACAGTAGTAAACTCTCGCACATCAGCAGAAGACGTCATCGCGCTCAATCCAGACGGCATCTTCCTCTCAAATGGACCAGGTGACCCAGCTGCACTTGACTACATTCACGCAGAAGTCAAAAAACTCCTCGGTAAAAAGCCTATCTTCGGCATCTGCCTCGGACACCAAATCCTCACGCACGCATTCGGAGGAACCACATACAAACTCAAATTCGGACACCGCGGCGGAAACCAGCCAGTGAAAGACCTCCGTAACGGAAAAGTCTCTATCACCGCTCAGAACCACGGATTTGCCTCAGACCCTGAATCACTCCCAGACGACGTCGAAATAACTCACATCAACCTCAATGACCAAACCGTCGAAGGCTTCCGTCACAAAACAATCCCTGCATTCTCAGTTCAATATCACCCAGAAGCAGCTCCAGGACCAAATGATGCTAAATACTTCTTCGAAGAATTCGCAGCACTCATCGAAGCCAACAAATAATCAAATTTTTACTACACAACAATCAATTTAAAATGTCTAACACCATCATTTGCGGCCTCCAATGGGGAGACGAAGGAAAAGGAAAAACCGTTGACTATCTCATGGAGACAGCTGACATCGTGGCTCGTGGTCAAGGCGGAAACAACGCTGGACACACCGTCATCGCTAACGGACAAAAATACATCCTACACCTCATCCCATCCGGCATTCTGTGGGACGGTAAAATCAACGTCATCGGTAACGGTGTCGTC
>JALZVD010000030.1 GCA_023300205.1 Akkermansiaceae bacterium
CTTGTGGAGGCTGATGATAAGAAGGCTTATGATGATTTTTGTTGGGGTAGAGATTTGATTGATTTGATCACGGATCACCCTGCTGATTTTTCCGATGCTGAGGAGTTTGTGGGGGTTCTGAAGAAGTTGCAGCCTAGGTTGTATTCTATCTCATCGAGTCCAAATGCGCATCCAGGTGAGGTTCATTTGACGGTGGCGATTGTTCGTTACCATAGTCATTATCGTGACCGTGGTGGTGTGTGTTCTACGTTTTTGTCTGATCGTTCTGAGGGTGTTCAGCCTGGGGTTTTTGTGCATTCTAATAATGCGTTTAGGCTTCCTGAGGATGGAGATAAGCCGGTGATTATGGTGGGGCCAGGAACTGGGGTTGCACCGTTTAGGGCTTTCTTAGAGGAACGGAAGGTGTCTGCTGCTAAGGGAGGGAACTGGTTGTTCTTTGGGAACCCTCATGAGGAGGAAGATTTCCTTTATAAGGATGAATTAGCTGAGATGCAGAAGGATGGTGTATTGACGCAGCTTGACTTGGCATTTTCACGTGACCAGGCAGAGAAGATTTATGTGCAGGACCGTATGCTGGAAAAAGGTGCGGAGCTGTGGAAGTGGCTGAATGATGAGGGTGGATATTTCTATGTTTGTGGTGATGCTTCACGCATGGCGAAGGATGTGGATGCGGCTTTACATGAAATAGCTGAGACGCATGGTGGGCTTTCTGAGGCTGCTGCGCAGGAGTTTATTAAGCAGCTGAAGAAGGAGAAGCGATACGCGAGAGACGTTTATTAGGCATTACCTAGAGCTATGGCGCAGATGCATGATTCCATTTAGAATCTGTAGCTTAAAAAGCATATCATTAGGGATGGCTGGTAATTACTAAGTAATTACGCAGATGAGGGAGACATTTCATTCGATACTTATAACGTGAAATGCTCTTATCCCTTATTTCATCTATGATTAGTAATGTAAATTCATGAGCTTATTTGGCTTGACCATTACTGGATCAGTAATGTAATTATAGATTACTATTAATTAATCTAATCTATGAAAATTATGTCTAAAAAAATACATTTAACTCTAGCTGCTGCCTCGGCAATGATGGCTATTCCATTTCTTGGTCTTACCTCGTGTGACTCTGGGCCTGTTAATACTGGTGGGGCTAGTTCTTTCGAGCTAGGCACAAGATTTGATGCAGACGAATTAGTTGCAAATGCGGCGGATACGGTTGTAATGCCGCCGTTTCTTCTTGAAGGTGATTCTTTTACACACTCAGTAAATTTTACTAGTTTTCCTTTAGTAGCTAACCCTACAGGTGAGTATGGGCAAGGTTTCCTGGACGGAGATGCTCCCATAGTAGTGAATAGCAGTGGTCAGATTTCTAATTCTGAAGGAGATAGTCTAGCAAATAATGTGAGTTATATCTATGATCCTGATACTACCTCATTCTCACTTTCAGAACAGAATGCCTTTGGGGGATTAACTGGTGAAGCTTTAAGAGATAATTTTGAAAATCGGTTGGATGTTATTAGGAATTTAGATTTTGCTCAGGGTGGTTCTGTCGCAGATTTTATGAATACTAATTCGACTACTGCAGAGGCGCAGATTGCTTATGAGGCAGCAATGGAATCTATAGGTCTTGTAGCATCTGATACTGGGCTCTTCTTTCCTCTTAATTTTTTCCTTTTCCAGTTACCAGGCACTACATACACAGGTAACACCGTGCGTCTTAATCGTGTCATTAATTACGCGCCACAGTCTAGTAATGCAACGCTTTTGGCAACTGGACAGATTACAGGAACTGTTACTATTACCGATACGTATGCGAATGTTCAGATACTAGCTGCTCATGATAATAGAGGTCCTGTGTTAGCGCTTGAGCCTTCCAACTTTATTACGGTCAATGGATTTATTGTTGAGTATAACGGTCTACAGACTATTGTGGAAACTTATACGGGCCCATTTACTTTAGATTTAGCTACTGATGCCTTTTAAGGTATAACTATATACATTTTCTAATTATTGACATTATAAAAATTATTATGAATTCCAAATTATCAATATTATCGCTGGCATCTGTTTTTCTTATCGGCTGTGACAGTTCTACACCATTAGCCTTTGGAGGTCAGTCCGTAACTGATGTGACAGCCTCCGATGAGACTGTATCTCCACGGGATCTGTTCACCTTTGAAGATCTTTTGTTTCCTAATATACCTCAATTTCTTAATCAATTGCGTATACAGACTGACAATTTTGCTCAATTGGGGCAGACCACATATGTGTATGCATCAACTGGAGAGTTTACTTCGAGCATTACTGTTGAGGCGCCAACGACAGAATCTTTAGATGAAGCTATTTCACAATTGTTCTCTGTAACAAACGCTGCTAACGGTGAGATACGTAGTCTACTATTGGTGCGAGATCAGAATGATGATGATCCTAATTTAACTGAGGCACAGGCAGCTAGGTTGGTAGAGCTTTTGAATGCGAACGGTGCTGGAGTAACTGTTAATCCAAATGATTTAACTGAGATAGTGGCTGTGCCAAACCGTTTATATACAATGACGAATACGTCAACACTGGAAGACCGAGCAGGGGGTATAGTCGCTGGCATCTATGGGCTAGAGTCTAGTTCAATTAGGCTAGTTTTTAATCAAGTTACTTCCGTAGACAGTGAGGGTAATGCTTTACAATTCCACATACCTGTACCTGATGACAGGGTTGAGCCTTTCGAGATCTTTGAGCGAGGGACATTTACGCTTCAATTAGTTAACGACTTTCCTCTTTAAGTTGATTATTTTTAGTTGAACTAATCACTCTATAGACGCCTCATAGTTCATACTGTGGGGTGTTTTTTATTCAAGGTAGGGGGGGCTAAATCGGGAATGATATTAAGCTAGTAGGCTTAGCATAGTTTTTACTTTGCTCATGTCTTTGATGCCTGGTGCTATTTCTGCTCCTGATGCTACGTCGATCATGTAGGGGTTGATGGTGGCGGCTTGGGTGATGTTGTCTGTGGTGATGCCTCCTGCGATGATGACTTGATGTTCTGGGTGTAGCTTGATGCATTGGTCCGCTAGGTTCCAGTTGAAACGTTCTCCAGCTCCGCCGTGTCCTGGGACGTGGGTGTCTAGGAGGATACGTTTTCCTATGACGTAAGGGAGAGTTATTTGTGTGTCTTGAGCTTGGACTTTGATGACTCTGATGAACTGGATATGATGGTCTGCGAGTTCTTGGCAGTAGGCGTCATTTTCATTACCGTGGAGTTGAGCTACATCGATAAGGTTATTGGAGATGAGTTGTTTTAGGGTGGAGATGTCTTCATTTACGAAGACGCCGATACGCTCTATTTTACCGCTGAGCTGTTTAAGAAATGGCTGAGCATTTTGTGGTGAGATGTAGCGTTTGGATTTACTCCAGAAGTTGATGCCGATGGCGTCTACATTGAGCTGAGCTAGTGAGTGAGCATCCTCTGCTGTGGTGATGCCGCAGATTTTTAGTTTATTTCTCATGGCTAGGGTGGAGTTTGTTTGT
>JALZVD010000031.1 GCA_023300205.1 Akkermansiaceae bacterium
CCGTAAAAGCAATCACCTCCCTCCAAAAGAACGAGATGACCGTGACCCCGCTCCAAGAGCACCATAATCTAACGTAGCAGAGGCTCTCAGCCTCTGTGTTTTACCCTTCACCGCAAAATGACTTCCACAAGCTTCAGCAGATGCTAACCGATGTCCCGCGATGAGTCAGAAAAAGGAAACTACTACTTCGACCTCTTGCCGGAGTCCCGACAGCGATCACCAGACCAGATTTTAGTGAACGTCAGCGAGCAGCTTGTAATCCCCTTAATCGACGACGAGCGGGCGGCATCATTCAGGTCCGTGAGGCAGCTCAGCGTCGGGAACCGATTCTAGCTGACGTATGGTGTGGCCCTGATACCAATATGCAGCATTTGAACTTGGAGTAGCTCCCTTACGCGAGGCCGTGTGATACTCCAGTCAGACCTACCTACTCATGAAGCTGCTAAGTGACCAGTCCTCAGATCGTGTCATCGATGAACTTACGGGTTCGTCTCGCGAGATCGATGCTTTAGATACCATTTCTCCGACCCTTTCGCTTTTCGCTTTTCAGGATCTATCAAGGTTTCTTCGTGGACTAGGATCTACTCGTCTCGTTTTAGAAGAGGGATTTAAAGGTCTTCTCGGTGGTGATTTAGATCGGCCCTCTCGCAACAAACTTAATCAGCGATTTTTGGCTAGGGAGCTTGCGGCTTGGTTGAGCCGGAAAGCCGAAGTCAAGGCGACGCCCCTTCCTCTCCCTCAGTCTGCTCTCATCTGCCGGGGGGAGAATGAAAAGGCCCTGACCGGAAGTTGTTCACTTACCACAGGTGGGCTGGGAATCACTCCGGGAAGTCGTTTTGGAATGGTCCAAGTGAGTGAGACACTTCAGGAGTCCGCAAGTATTGCGGCATGGTTCGATAGCATTTGGAGCAGCATTCCAGCCTCAGCTGAAGATAAGGCGCAGCTTCTCGCTCAGCTTGATGAAATCAGCAAGAAACGAGATCCCTACCAAGTCTATGCGCTCATGCTTCATCACCTCTTTCAAGGGCGAGAGGACGAAATGGATGAAGACAAGATCGTCAAGTCAGATACTGGCATTAAGGAGACGGTTGTCTGGCAGAAGCTCTTCAAATTCCAGAGAGATGGAGTTATCGGGGCCATCGATAAGCTCGAACGCCATGGAGGCTGCATCATTGCCGATAGCGTCGGCCTCGGTAAGACTTTCGAAGCGCTCGCAATCATCGCCTACTACGAGCTCCGTAATGATCGCGTTCTGGTTCTAGCTCCTAAGCGGCTCAGAGATAACTGGACCCTTTATAAGTCTAACGATAAGCGCAACATCCTAGCTCCGGACCGGCTGCACTACGATGTTCTCAATCACACTGACCTCTCCCGAGAGGGAGGACACTCGGGTGATATCGACCTGAAGAACGTCAATTGGGGAAATTACGATCTCGTCGTGATCGATGAGTCTCATAACTTCCGGAATAAGTCTTCGCGGAGAGGGAAAGAGACTCGCTACGACCAGCTCATGAAGCGCATCATCAAGGATGGTGTGAAAACGAAGGTCCTTATGCTTTCAGCGACCCCGGTAAATAACCGCTTAGCTGACCTCAAAAACCAGATTGCTTTCATCACCGAAGGCCAAGATGACGCTCTTGCCCAGGACGGGATCCCCAGCATCGAATCCACGGTCCGTAAGGCGCAGGGGCAATTCACTCGCTGGCTCAAAGAGGATGAAAGCGAGCGCACCTCTGCCAAACTGATCGACATGCTCGGCTTTGATTATTTCAAGCTCCTCGACCTCCTCACGATTGCCCGCTCGCGTAAGCATGTTGAGAAATACTACGGCACCGCAGAAACCGGGGAATTCCCGACACGGCTCAAACCGATTAACTACAAGCCTGACGTCGACCTGGCTGGTGAGTTCAGTTCAATCAGGGAGATCAATGATGAGATTCGCCGCCTCACCTTAGCCGCCTACGCCCCTCTCCGCTACGTCCTTCCTCATAAGCAAAAGGATTACGATGAGAAATACAGCACTCAGGTCCGTGGAGGTGAAAGCGTTTTTCGCCAGGCCGACCGCGAGGAAAGCCTGATCCATTTGATCCGGGTGAATGTGCTCAAGCGAATGGAAAGTGCGGTTCCATCCTTCGCTCTCACCGTGCACCGCCAGCTTCAGGACGTAGAGGCTACCCTTGCTAAAGTGAATTCGATGGAGCAGTCCATTGAAGAAATCGACATCAAAGAACTCGATGTTGACGACTCACTTTTCGAAAGCCTTATCGTTGGCAAAAAAGTGAAAGTGCTTTTACAGGATTTGGATTTGGTTCGCTGGAAGCAGGACTTGGAGGAAGACCGGAATCGGCTTGCTTCACTCTATTCGGCAGCGAAGCAAGTGACCGCTGCTCGCGATGCCAAGCTAAAGACACTCCGTGAAATCATCACAACGAAAGTCAGCCACCCTCTCAATGGTGAGAACAAAAAGTTCATCATCTTTACGGCTTTTGCAGACACTGCAAAATACCTCTACCGAGAACTTTCTGGATGGGCGCTTTCCGATCTGGGAATCCACTCCGCGCTCGTCACTGGAGGTGGGCATAACAAGACGAACTTAGAAGGCCTGCGGAAAGACCAGACGAGTATCCTCACCGCTTTTTCTCCGGGTTCCAAGGAACGCCCTGCCGACCTGAACGATGAAGGGGAAATTGAAATTCTGATCGCCACCGATTGTATCAGTGAGGGGCAGAACCTTCAGGATTGTGACTTCCTGATTAATTACGACATTCACTGGAATCCGGTGCGCATCATCCAGCGTTTCGGACGGATTGACCGGATCGGATCTCCGAATGATTCCATCCAACTCGTCAACTTCTGGCCGAATCTCGAACTTGATGAATACATCAACCTCGAGCAACGCGTTTCCGGCCGCATGGTGCTGCTGGATATCTCGGCGACCGGTGAGGAAAATATCATCGAGAAAGAATCGAGTAACCGGATGAATGACTTGGAGTATCGCCGTGAGCAGATGCTCCAGCTTCAGGACTCCGTCATCGATCTTGAGGATCTTTCTACCGGGGTTTCTATTACCGACCTGACCCTGACTGATTACCGCATCGACCTAGCGGAATATTCTCGTAAGCACCCAGAGACGCTTGAGTTACTTCCTCTTGGGACCTTCACCGTTACGACCAGTCTGGAGGCTGAAATCGACCCCGGCGTGATCTTCTGCCTCCGTGCAGAAGGTGAGTCCGCCATGGAGCCGTTCGAGCCTAACTATCCCCTTGCGCCACATTATCTCGTTCACGTAGGGAAAGATGGGACCACCGCTCTCTCCTTTACCCAAGCCAAGGCAATCCTAGATCGTTTGAAGCGCCTTAGCTCTGGAAGGACCATTGTCGATTCCGAGGCGTATTCCCGCCTCGATCAAGAGACGAGGAACGGCCGCGATATGAGGGACATGCAGGGCCTCCTTTCTGGAGCCGTGGCCTCCATCATTGGAAAAAAAGAAGAACGCTCGGCAGCCAGCCTTTTCACTCCTGGCGGAACCCAGGCGATGAAAGGCGATTTCGCTGGAATCAATGACTTCGAAGTCATTTCTTACATGGTCGTGCTCCCAGACAATTCAGACTGTGCTGTGGAAGAAACTGAGATAGCCGTAGCTACCATGCTCTTCGAGAAGCCTGGCAATGCCTCCTTCAGTGCCGAGGAACAATTGCTGTGCATCACCGAAGCTCATCAAGCCTTGGAGAGGTTCTTCGCTGAATCAGAAACCGACGATATCGAGATCAATATCCGCCATATCGGAGATGGCGAAGGCAGCTTTTGGGTAGAACTCCTCGTGCTTGGTGCTGCTGCGATTGGCTATGCTGGTGGGGTTGGAAATTTTTGTCATATCGTGGGGAAAGTCTTAGAAAAATGGGGCGAGAATTATTCTCCTCATCAAGATCAGAACCTCATCAAAACCGGCCAGTGGTTCCAAGGTCTCGCTTGGCGTCTTACTCCGAAATCTGGAGAAGTTCTTGAAGACTCCAGGCGCCCTGGCTGCTTTGGGTGCAAAAAATGGTTAGACCGTCGGACCGTGCGTTGTCGGGATTGTGGATTTCAAACTGACTGTATCGAGGCGATTCGCTCATAAGGACATGGAT
>JALZVD010000032.1 GCA_023300205.1 Akkermansiaceae bacterium
CACCGCGCCCTAGAATGCGCCAAGCTCAACCTAACACAAGCCAACCCAGACCAAAAAACCAACATTGAATACCACTGGACAGACGTCACCCAAACCGTCCCCCATCAACGCCCATTCGACACCGTCATCATGAACCCCCCATTCCATGAAGCCCAAGACGCCTCCTTCACCCTAGGTAAAACCTTCATCCAGCAAGCCGCAAACATCCTCAAGCCAGGCGGCACCCTCTACCTAGTAGCAAACCTCCACCTCCCCTACGAGCAAACCCTCATAGAACACTTCCGCTCACACCGCCTCCTCAAAGAAGACAAAGGATTCAAAATATTCCTAGCCAGAAAATAACAACGCTTATTCTGGTAATACCACTTTCCCATTTTTCTCAGGATACTGAGCATTCTCAGCAGTGAGTTGAGATTTCATCTCAGCCATTAACTTCCCTACCTGCTCAGGGGTAGACTTTGCCAAGTTACTCTTCTCATAAGGATCTGTTTTAAGATGATAAAGTTCATACTTATCCTTCTTAAAATAGTGATAAATGATCTTCCAATCACCCTTACGATAGCTCGTAAAATAGCTGGATCGATGCTGATGCGGAAAATGCATCAGAAATGTGCCAGGATGACTATCATCTGCTTTACCGCTAAGCATTTCCTTCAAGACATGACCATCGTGAACATAATCTTTAGGCACTGAGATCATAGCTACATCCAGAACAGTTGGAAAAACATCCATCACCGTTGCTAACTGAGTATGAATGGCATTTTTCGGGATAGACAGTGACTGCTGCGCCGGTGACTCAGTACTTGGCTTCGCCCATGCTACGATGAACGGTGCGCGGAACCCACCCTCATAGCAGGTCGCCTTTTTTCCTCTCAGTGGTGCAGAAGATGCGTGGTCAGTAGCTTTCCCAAGTGGCGCGTCTGAGCCATTATCGCCAAGAAATAAGATCAGTGTATTGTCTGCTACTCCTTGCTCATCGAGCGTCTTCATAATATCACCGAGAGATTTATCCATACCCTCAACCAGTGCCGCATACGCATTGGCTTTCTTGGATTTCTCTTTGTAGTTACCAATAAATCTCGGATCTTCAGTAAATGGACCATGCACTGCATAATGAGACAAATAGAGGAAAAACGGCTCCTTCGCTGCAACTGATTTTTTTATCTCAGCACTCGCTTCTAACGTCAGAGCCTCCGTCAGAAACGTTCCTGTATTGTGATATTTTTCCAGCCCCGGAACAGCATGAGAAGTCCCTTGCCCATAATCACCGATATAAGTAGTAGGTCTGCCAATAGATCTGCCTGCAACATTCACATCGAAACCAAGGTTCAGTGGGTCTTCTCCTTCAGACCCATCTGGTCCAAAGTGACCTTTCCCTACAAAGATAGTACGGTAGCCATTACTCTGCATCATGAGCGGTAAAGTGATCTCCTTTTTCTTAAGACCTTTCCAGTTCCATTCTGCTGGACCATTTTCCCCACGATTGTTCTCGTTAGGTTTAATCCACTGCGTTGTATGGTGACGTGTCGCATTCTGGCCTGTCATAATAGAAGCTCGCGTTGGCGAGCAGACAGATTGAGCGTAGAATTGACTAAAGCGGATTCCCTGAGAAGCCAGTTTCTCCATATTAGGGGTACGGTACCATTCATTCAGAGGAAACTTCACCGGCTTGCCTGCATCATCCGTCAGAAAGGGTACCGAGGTATCCATCAGCCCCATGTCATCCACAAGAAACACCACGATATTAGGCTTATCTACAGCATAGACTAAATGGCTGAATAGGCCGAACAGGATTGGGATAAATAGTTTCTTCATAATTACTTTTAATAATCTTAGCGCCCACCAGACAATCCCTCAAGATTTAATCAATACCATGAAAATCCATGAACACCTAATGTTAGACACCTATCCATACTCTAATTGAAACCCAATAAATAACAAGTCGTTACTTTCCTTTTATCAACCTCTTACACATAAAATCCACCGCCTTATGAACAGCTCCTTTAGGCATCAAAAACGTCCCAATATGCCCTCTACCCTTCACCCAATGCACTTCATACTCCACACACAACTCCTCTAACCGAGCCACCCACTTATCCACATGCTGCCTCGGAACCAAGCTATCCTTCGCCCCATGATAAATAAACACCGGCGGAAAATTCTCACCCACCCTATCCACCGGAGTCGCATCGCGATACCTCTCAGGAGCATCCTGCCAAACATGCCCCATAAAAGCCCTAACCAACGGAAAATCAGGATCTAACCTCATAAAATGCGGAGTCCCTCCAGCCACCACCGCTCCCAACTTCACCCCCACAGGCAACTCACCCATCGCAGCCAACTCCACAAGATGCCCACCCGCTGAATAACCAAAAAAACCCAAACGCTCCATATCGACACATAATCTCTCCTCATGCCTCTTCAGCCACTTCACCGCCTCTAACAAATCATCCACAGGCGCAGGAAAATGAAACTCAGGCGCCAACCGATAAGTCACATTAAACACCGCAAACCCTGCACGCACCAACTCATCCACCTGCCTCACCATATGGTAACGATTATCATTATCCGCCCATCCTCCACCATGCACTAACAGCACCACAGACAACCCACCATCCTCCTCCATCACAGGCCGGTAAAAATCCCCCCTCACCTCCTCAGCCCAGCCATCAGGCGTATAAACAACATCCCGTTCAACAGTAAATTCACACCTCTTCCCCCTATTCTCAGCCAACCCAGTCAGCCAAATCAAAAACCTAACAAAAGTCCGATATATCCACACCATCTAACCCTTAGCAAACACCCCTTTAACCTTTCGGTAA
>JALZVD010000033.1 GCA_023300205.1 Akkermansiaceae bacterium
CTGCCTAGCTGCTGGCATTTTTTTTCTAGTAGGCGGATGGAGTGGTCTAGGTGGAATAGGTCAATTTGGTGGATGGCGAAGTGGATTTTTCCTTTTAGTTTGGGTCCAAGTTCTTTCCAGTTGTTAGATAGAATGCGTGAGATGTCGTAGGGTTTCCATGCGTTTGTGGTTTTGATGTCTAGGTTACCGGTTTTGATGTCGTACCATTGATTTGGTTTGTGGTCTGGGGTTACTTCGGGTGTGAATACGGCGGCGAATGACTGGAGTTGTCCGCCTGGTCCTAGTGCGTGCTCGTAGTTGGCCATGTTACGGAATGTCCAGCCGTAGGAGGGGATGCTGATGCAGCGGTTGACTTGTTCTGGTTGTTCGGTGGTGGTGAAGAGGTTGTCTGTTTTGTTGTCGGTGATGTTGATTTCTTGGAATTTTCTGAAGTCGACTGGATCAGGAGCGATGGGCCATGATTCTGCGTAGGCGTCTGGGTAGTTGACGATGGCCCAGGCTGCTGTCCAGCCACCCGATGAGACGCCGGTAATGTAGCGGTGTGCTGGGCCGGCTCCGCCGTAGGTTTTGTCAATGTGTGGTAGGAGCTCGTGGGTGAGGGCGTCTCCCCATGGGCCGTTTATTTTGGAGTTGGCGAATACGGAGTGGCCCCAGCGGCAGTTGGCGTCTGGGATGAGGATGATGGCTTGTTTGCCTTTGTCTCCGAAATTTTTCTGGATGCGGCGTGTTGAGGTGTGGTGGACTGCTCCGAAGCCTGTGACGTAGACTACGACTGGGTATTTCTGGGTGGGGTCCCAGTTTTCTGGGAGGATGACGGAGTAGCGTAGGTTGTAGTCACGGTTGTGGAATTTTGTGAGTAGTTTACTTTTGAAGTAGTGATCTTGGATGGGGCCTTCGTTTTTGAATTCTGGGGCTTCTACTGCGGATTCTGCGGTGAAGGTGAGTTTTTGTTTTTCACCTTTGATGAATTCAACGCGGGTTGTTTTACTGTAGAGGTCTCCTTCTGCTGAGCCAGGGAGGAACCAGTCTGGATGGATTCTGACGATGGCTTGGATTTTATATTTACCTTCTAGGCTTTCATGCTTGATGGAGGCGATGGAGGTATGGTCAATGGTGACTTTTCCGTCGCGGTCATGGTCGTCTACGGCGAAGAGAATGGGGAGTCTAGCCCAGTCTCCGATACGGGTTCTGGGTGAGCGGAAGCCTTGGCTGATGACGATGTAGACTCTGGGGGTGTATACAGGGTCTTTGGCTGGAGGTGTGTAGGTGACCTCGAAGGTGTGGGCTGTGAGAAATGGAGTTATTAGGAGGTAAAGAAATAGGAATTTGATAAGCATATTGTGGAGTATGGTTATCAGTTCTGGAGAGTCATGGCAAACTAGAATCCTGAGGTTTAGCCGGTGGGGTATTGTGCGCAGTATGAGTGGATGCAGATGGAGGTGGCTGTTGCTACGTTGTATGAGTATGGGAGTCCCCAGACTGATATTTCTACTACGGAGTCTAGTAGGTCTAGGGTGTCTTGGTTTAGTCCTTCACGTTCTGAGCCGATGACTAGGACGGTTTTGTGGGGGAACTGGAATTCGGCTAGTGGTGTGGAGTTTGTGGTTTGTTCTAGGCCGACTAGTTTATATCCGTCTAGTTTGAGTTTCTTGAGGATGGGGAGTAGTGAGCGGTAGGCGCTGAGGGTGACATTTTCTGCTCCATCACGGGCTATTTTGGGGTTCACTTTTGCATTGCCGGTGGCGATGACTTGGGTGATGCCACAGCAGCCAGCGGTGCGGATGATGGTGGAGAGGTTGGCGTGGGTGCGCAGTGGTGAACAAGCCACAATTAGCGGACGAGGGGTAGTCAGCTCAGAGGGTGGACGATGGCGAACATGCTCAAATTTAGGGGACTCACTCATGCCGAGATCATGATGGCAGTTATGAGAGAAGCAAGGAGGGAATTTTTATGGAGTGAAGGAGAGATGTGGTTGGTGATAGAGGTTGATTTTAGATTTTTAGTTTGGGGTGCTGTGTGCTTGGGGAAGTATTAGAGGTAGTTAGGGCTAGTTTTCGGGTTGACTGAACTTAATAGGTCGTCTAGTAATGCGCAGACCGAGATGATACGAGCTTGTCGATCAGGAGGTTTTTTCAATTTTAACTATAAATCTAAACTATTATTATGGCCACTACATTACAGCGTAACACCAACAGAAGTCGTCCTACAAAATCAGCCGGTTCAAAAGCTAAGCGTTCAAAGGTGCAGCGTCGCCGCCTTGTTGCTCTAGGTATGGATGAAGCTGCTGTAGCACTACTGAACTCAACTGAAGTTCGCACATTGCTCAAGCACCCTAAGAAGGTAGCAGCAGCTAACGCATAATCTAATTTCTAACTTTGCCTGGTCTTTGTGATTAGGCAGATATATCCTCATGTTGCTCTAATTTTTTGAGTGATTTGGGGATTTTTTTGTACTGCTTAGTGCTTACTCTTTAAAAAAATAGGCTTCATGAGCGATCATGAAGCCTATTGAGGTGTGAGATGTGATTAAAATCTAGCTGAGAGTTATTTTCTCGCGTTCTTTGAGTGGGAGGTCGTCTCCGGTGTAGCCGTTGTCTTCTGCGTATTTGCGGACGTCTTGGGTGATTTTCATGGAGCAGAATGTGGGTCCGCACATGGAGCAGAAGTGGGCGGTTTTTGCGCCTTCTGCTGGTAG
>JALZVD010000034.1 GCA_023300205.1 Akkermansiaceae bacterium
GCGGCGAATTTTGCGGCGAGTTGGCGTGCGTCATCTATTCCGCGTGTGGCGTAGAGTGTGAAGTCGCTGGCATTAGCCATGAGGAAGCGGAGTGCGCGTCTGCCTTTGGTGCTGCGTGCGTTAGGGTTAAATAGTACTGGGTAGCGGTGGTCTTTTGCGACTTGTTGTTTGTTAGGAAGGCATTTTATTCCGAGTTGAGTGAGTTTTTCCCGGAGTGGATCTAGGGGAAGCCCTACGACATTGGAGTAGGATCCTGTGATATCTGAGATGATCATGTCTCCGTGTTCTTGGACTGCGTAGCTACCGGCTTTGTCTAGGACGTTTACTTTCTTTAGGTAGTTTTGTATGATTTGATCTGTGAGAGTTTTAAAGGTGACATTGGTGATTTGGTGGAAGGTGTGGACTTGTCCTTTGTGAATGATGCAGACGCCGGTGCAGACTTGGTGGTTTCTTCCTGAGAGTTTTTTGAGTGTGGTGATGGCTTCTTGTTGATGACTTGGTTTGCCCAGTGGTGTGTTATCGATGTAGACGAGTGTGTCTGCGCCGATGACGATGTGGTCTTGGTGTTTTGCTCTGCCAGCGATGGCGGATGCCTTTGACTGGGCATTCATGGAGCAGAGCTTAGGAAGTGGGGTCTCGTTGCAGTGGATTTCTTCTCCTGGTGAGGGGATGACTTGGAAGTCTGTGATGATGTCTGCTAGGAGCTCTTTGCGTCTTGGTGAGGTTGAGGCTAGGATGATGTCTGGTTGCATGATGTTATTCTGTGCGTTGTCTAACAGCTTCGTAGAGGCAGACGCCTGTGGCTACGCTTACGTTTAGGCAGTCTACTGAACCTGCCATGGGTAGGTTGATGAGGATGTCACAGTTTTCTTCTGTGAGTCTTCTGAGTCCTGAGCCTTCTGCACCCATGACGATTCCTAGAGGGCCTTTGAGGTCAGCTTGGTAGATGGACTGGGTTGCTTTGTCACTGGTTCCTAGTAGCCAGATTCCGAAGTCTTTCTGGAGTTTTTTCATGGTGCGGGAGAGGTTAGTGACGCGGACGAATGGAGTGTTCTCAGCGGCGCCAACAGCGACGCGCTGGACGGTTTCTGTGAGGCCGACTGATTTATCTTTTGGGGCGATGACTGCGTCTACTCCTGCACCGTTAGCGGTTCTGAGGACGGCGCCTAGGTTATGAGGGTCTGTGACACAGTCTAGGATGAGGATGAATGGGTTTTGTTTGCCTGCGAGGATGGATTCTAGGGCTTCTTCGCCTTTAGCAAGGCCCCCGCCACCTTTCATTTCTCTGCCTTTGGTGTGTTTGTTTTCTCTGGCTTGGTGTTCCGTTCCTTTCTTCCGCATGGTAGGGAAAATATCTTAGTAGTATGGCTGATGGAAGCCTTTTTGTTTTAGAATAGTATGGAGGAGTGAAAGAAGTGTGGCTGGTGTGCGTATACCTGTTTATGAAGCTTAGGAAAGAAATTCTTATTCGATTCAGTATTTGTTTGTTTATCCCCTTGTTCTTTAGTCATTGCGCTACTCATGAGGTGGGGCGTGAGCTTGATAAAGGGGTGGCGTTGAGAGGGGAAACGTATGCTCGTGAGCTTGCGGCGCAGTCACCTTTTGAGAAGGTGGAGATGTCCTGGCGGGAGGCTTCTGAGCTGATGAAGGAGAGGAACCCTGAATACCGTAAGGCGATTATGGATAAAGAGGAGTCTAAGATAAAGAAGGGGATGGTTGGTAATTTGACGCATGAGGTGCGTAAGAGTCTTACTTCGAGTGTGCAGACTACTTTAAACCCTGTAGAGATCGCTAAGGCGATGAAGAATCCTGTGGATGCGTTGCCAAAGCAGTTAGAGTCGATCACGGATTTAAAGAATATTTCTCATTCATTGACTCAGTCAGAGTGGGGTAGAGTCTCGCAGAGTGTGCGTGCTGATGCGGTAAAGCGGCGGGAGGTGGTGAATTTACATGTGTTGTTTTGTCAGGGTGAGAATCTAGAGAAGGCAGAGGGTGAGCTGGAGGAGTTACTTGATGGTGAGAAGGTGGAGCAGAGTAAGGAGTTTTCAAAGGAGTTAGCTAAGACTAAGGGTGTTATGGGTAAGTGGAGGGAGGAGTGGCTGGATGATGTGCGAGATTTTTTCAATGCAGAGTATCATGATGTGGAGTTTAATGCTTATAGTAGGCTCAATTTTTATCGGGATGTGGATAATCCTGGGTTTACTGATTGGAGGCGCTGGAGGCTATTGGAAAACTCTGATAAGCTTGTGGTGGAGCTACGTAAGCAGCATCTTGAGGGTAAGCCGATTTTGCCGGGGATGAACCAACTAACGGATCATTTTGGTGTGAGGAGGCTGAGGAGCGAATTATCTGATGAGGGGAATCTGAATGAGGGAATGGTGAGAGAGGTGAGAGGGATGCTAAGAGATTGGCGTAAATTGAAGTCATTACAGCAGAAGATCACGAGTTTGGAGGTGGATTCACCGGATTCTTTAGAAGGATCTAAGGATAAGTCGGTAAGTGTGTCTGATCTAAGGCGTGTTACGGCTTTGTATGAGTTGAAGAAGAAGGAGGTGGATTATTTGAAAGTGTTCTGGGTGATGGATGAGGAGTGCTGGAATTCATAGTGATTAGTAATTTGGTTTTACTCTAGAGGGCGAGGTTATTTTTACTGAAGTTTGTGCGTGTTTTTCCAGAAATACTGGTTAGAAGTATTCTGCACATGAAAGTATTGGTCATATGAAAGTAATCGCTATTGCAAATCAGAAGGGAGGAGTGGGGAAGACAACTACGACGATCTCGCTAGCCGCTGGGCTGGCGAAGTTAGGTAAGAAGGTTTTGTTGCTAGATCTGGACCCTCAGGCGAATGCGACCTCTGGTTTGGGCATAGAGGCTGATAGTAGTATTTATTATCCGTTGATCGGTGAGGCTGAGATTTTAGATAAGGTGGTGTCTGCAGAGAGGGATAATTTATTTATTGTTCCTTCAGGAATGGATCTCTCTGGGGTGGAAATAGAGTTGGCTCGGCGAGATGACCATCTGACGTTTTTACGTGAGATGCTGGCTGGTGTGAGGGAGAGTATGGACTTTGATTATTGTCTGCTGGATACGCCACCGAGCCTTGGTGTGCTGATGACTTCTTCATTAGCGGCGGCAGATGAGGTTCTGATTCCTTTGCAGTGTGAGTATTTTGGTTTAGAGGGGCTGGCAAAAATCATCCATATTATTTCTCAGATTAAGGAGAGCGGAGCTGCTCCTGATTTGACTCTGGGTGGGATCATTATGACGATGTATGATGGGCGGACGAATTTGTCTAAGCAGGTGGTGGACGAGGTGACGAAGCATTTTGCAGACCAGGTTTATGAGCGAGTAGTGCCACGGACGATCCGTATTGGCGAGGCTCCATCCTTTGGTAAGACTATTTTTGAACATGACTCTGGAGGTTCAGGATCACGATCTTATATGGCGATAGCGCATGAGTTCTTGGAAAGGCAGGGCGATCAGCCTGGTGACTAACTTTTCTGAGAAATGGGTTGCTAATTTTGCGAGTGGAGCTTAAAGGTTTTGCGTCAGGAGCTGTGGAGTGTTGGCAGATGAATCCCGCCAGGCCTTAATCGGAGCAACGGTAATTTGTCCAGTATTGCCGCAGTTTCCTGGCATTTTTTATTGTGTGTAATGTTTAATTTATGTTAACTTATATTATCTATTGTGATAGAATGTGTATTTATTAGTAAAATTTCATGAGTTAAAACGCTATTATTTAAAAGCTAATGTCAGAATTTACAGCCCCAAGTTTAGAGGAAATTCAGGAGAAGTTTCCTCAGCATCAGATCGAAAGTTTCATTGCTCAGGGAGGAATGGGAGCGGTTTATCTGGCTACGCAGAGGTCACTGGACCGTCCTGTGGCGATTAAGATTTTGCCTAAGGAATTTGGTGAGGATGAGGACTATCGGATCTCCTTTGAGACAGAGGCTAAGGCGATGGCGAAGCTGAATCATTCGAATTTGGTGGGGATCTATGATTTTGGAGATCTGGATGGGATGTTGTATATTATCATGGAATATATTCCTGGTCGTTCGTTGCATGATACGGCTCATGGGCAATGTGTAGACCAGATGGAGGCTGCACGACTGATCGCTGATATGTGCTATGGTCTAGATCATGCGCATTCTGCAGGGATGCTGCACCGTGATATTAAGCCTGCAAATGTGTTGATTGATGACGAGGCGAAGCCTAAGATTGTGGATTTCGGATTGGCGAGGCCTTTGGGTGAGGAGCAGAGTGATGGGGTTGTTTTTGGGACACCAGGTTACACGGCTCCAGAGGTGATAACGAATCCATTTGCTGTTGATCAGCGTTCAGATATTTTTTCAATGGGGGTGATGCTTTATGAGATGTTGACGGGGCATTTACCGGGAGAACCAGTGGTGCCAGCTTCTAGAGTGACACAGTCAGATGTGCGGTTTGATGCTATTCTGGCTAAAGCGATTCATCCCGACCCTTTACAGCGTTATGATACTGCTGGCGTTATGGCTGATGCGTTAGAGGATTTGATTAAGAAAGTTGGTGAAGGATCAGGATTAGTTACTTCAGGGGCGTTGGTTGGTCATACTAGTGCTATAAGATCTCGATCGTTGGGGGGAGGAGTGAGACCTGTTGCTTTAAAGAGCTCATCTGGTGGGAGTGGGGGGACGGTTGTGGTTTTGATCGCGGTCTTGTTGATAGGAGGGATTCTTTTCGTGACTATGTCTGGTCCTAGTGATGAGGAAAAATCATCTAGGTTTCAGAGGGAGGCTCAGGAGCGGGCTGAGAATGATGAGCGGCTCATGAAAGAGGCGGAAAAGGTTATGGCGGATGAGAGTAGAGCTGCCGAGAGAGAGAAAGATGTAGAGAAGAAGCGTGAGTCTGAGGAGCAGAGTGAGGCTAAGGATAGGCGTGAGGCTAAGAAGAAGAGGAAGGCAGAGAAGAAAGAGGAGAGAGAGGGAGAGGGGAGAGAAGCAGAGGAGAAGCGCGAGGCTAGGAGAAAGCTAAAGTCTGAGGAAAAGAATAGGGAATCAAAAAAATCCGGCAATAAGGGTTCTATAGATGAGATCATCCTGCCTTTTGATGATTAGCTGGACTTGAGTTAGTTATTTTTTATCGTCTTCAAGGTAGCGGGGTCTGAGGATGGCCTGGATGATGAAACCTAGTCCTATGATGATCATGAATAGTGATAGGAATTGTCCCATGGTGAATGTGGTTCCTAGTAGTGTGATGTCTTCAGTTTCTTGCTGGCGGAAATTTTCTATGGTGATGCGGAAGATGGCGTAGAAGAAGAAGAACATTCCTGTGAGGATTCCGTGAGGGAGCTTAGGGAAGGAGATTCTGGTGATGAATAGTATTAGGAAGAGGGCTAGGCCTTCACCTGCGGCTTGGAATAGCTGTGATGGATAGCGGGGTTCTAGGAGCTCGCCTATGGCTTGTCTGGCGGGTTCATTGTCACGGATGACTGCATTGAGGCGAGTATTTTCTTGGTTAGCGAGTGCGATATATTCAGTATATTGGGGGGTGGCTGGTGTGGAGTTCTGGAGTTCTATGACCTTATTTAGATAGTTGTTGTAGTTAGGCTCAGCGTTTGCTGCGATGTGGTTAGCTTGAGCTTGTTGATGAAATTCAGGGGCGGTTCTGTCGTAGAGAGCATTTGGGAATTTCATGGACCATGCGAAGGTTTTGTCAATGCGGCCGTAGAGTTCACCGTTGATGAAGTTTGCGATTCTTCCGAACATGATTCCTAATGGGGCTACGACGCAGAGTCCGTCACCGAGTCCAGTCCAAGAAACTTTTTTCTTATATGAATAGACTAGGGTGAAGATCATGAGTCCTATGATGCCACCGTGAGAGGCCATGCCGCCTTCCCAGACTTTAATGATCATGACTGGGTTGGAGATGAATTCATCCCATTGATAGAAGAGGATGTTTCCAATGCGTCCGCCAAGAAAGACACCGAATATTGCGGCGAGTGTGATGAAGTCACTTGCTTGCTCTCCGGGTAGGACCCAGAGTTTTTTGTCGCCAAGTCTTTTGAGTAGAAGAAATCCTACGACGAATGCGAGAAGGTATGCCATTCCGTACCAACGTAGCTTGAGGGCATCATTGAATGAGAATATTACGGGGTCTATATTATGGACGTAAGTTGCGAGCACGGCTGTATCTTATGGAGGTAATGCTGGATGTAAAGCATCTGAGGTGGTGGGTGTGAAAATAGGGGGTTGTTTGAGAGTATGGAAGATGGGGTGGGTTTATTGTTGGGAAATAGAGTTATGGTGTTGATGAGTCAATTAGGCAGGTTTGATGACGAAGTTGTTTTAAGAGAAAAATAGTGTTGGACTCTCTGTTGTATTGTATGGATGATGGAGTCTTTAACTTACTTCACTTATGTCATTCAACTATTTATTTATCCCGCTATTGTTCGGTGCGTTTCTATCAGCTTCTGTTCTTAGTAATGGTGAGGATGTGAAGGTGACGCGCGCTCCTTACTTACAGTTGGCTACTGATTCCACGCAGGTGATTGTTTGGCGGACTGATGGTGAGGTGAAGCCTGTGGTACGGATTGGTAAGGCTATGGATGCATTAGATATTCCGGCTGAGAAGGTGCTGGTGAAGCGTGGTGAGCATCTGTCACAGGGTAAGGCTGTGACGATTGCGGCTAAGGGTACGATCCAGTATGAGGCATATCTAAGTGGGTTGGAGGCTGATACGGTTTATTATTATGCGATTTACCATGGGGAGCAGCGTGTGACTCCGTCTGATGCTAGTTATTATTTTAAGACTCATCCTAAGATAGGTGAAAAGGGGGGGGCAAAATTCTGGATTGTTGGGGACTCTGGGACGGGTGGTAGGGAGCAGAAGGAGGTGCATGAGGGGATGAAGAAGTTTGTGGGTGATGAGAGGCTGGATGGGTTTATCCATGTGGGTGATATGGCTTACGGCTCTGGGACGGATAGTGAGTTTTCTGAGAAGTTTTTTCCTGTTTATGAGACGACGTTGAGGAATACAGTTTGTTGGGCTTCGATGGGGAATCATGAGGGGAAGTCATCCAAGGGTGAGAGTGCTACGGGACCTTATTATGATGCTTATGTTCTACCTGCGAGTGCTGAGGCTGGTGGGTTGGCATCTGGGACTGAGACTTATTATTCCTTTGATTATGGTAATATTCATTTCATTTGTTTGAATTCACATGATCTTGACCGTAGTCCTAGTGGGGCTATGGCGCAGTGGTTGAAGGCGGATTTGGAGAGGACTAAGGCTGATTGGTTGGTGGCATTTTTCCATCATCCACCGTATACTAAGGGTTCTCATGATAGTGATAAGGAGAAGCAGCTTGTGGAGATGCGTGAGAATATTATGCCTATTCTGGAGTCTGGTGGGGTGGATGCGGTGTTTACTGGGCATTCCCATATTTATGAGCGGTCGATGCTGATCGATGGGGCTTATGAGACGCCTAGTACGAATGAGGGTGTGGTTCTGAATGATGGTGATGGGGATCCACGTGAGGGTGGAGATGGTAGCTATAGGAAAAGCGCGGGGCTAGCGGCTAATAATGGCACGGTTCAATTGGTGGTGGGTCATGGTGGAGCGAGGCTGCGACGGAAGGCGAATCATGTGCTGATGAGTCAGGTGATTCTGATGCATGGGTCTGTGATCATGGAGACTGCGGGTAATAAGTTGATACTAAGGATGGTGAGTAGTAGCGGTAAGGTAGAAGATTATTGTGTGATAGAGAAGGGTGGTAAGGTGGAGCGTAATATTGTGGCTAATCCTAGGGATCCGGAATTAAAACTAGCTAAGGAGGTGCTTGCAGAGACTGGTGCTAAGATGCCTAAGAATCATGTGCCTGTAGTTGAGAAGCATGCTGAATGGGAATATCTGGCAGGGGCTGGGCTTCATGCTGCGAAAGGTTGGAATGATCTTAGCTTTGATACTTCTACTTGGAAGAAGGGGAGGGCTGGTTTTGGTTATGGAGATAAGGATGATAACACGATTCTGGATATGCGGAATGAGTATACGGTGGTTTATACGCGTAAGGAATTTGAGATTGATGATTTATCAATATTGAGAGGTGTGGGGCTGGCTGCTAGGTATGATGATGGGTTTATTGCTTATATCAATGGGGTGCAAGTTCTGCGTGCATTGGTTGACTATGGTGAGGGGGCGAATGCTAGGGGGTTCCACAAGCATGAGGCGAAGGGGTATGAATTTTTCTCTTTAGATGCCTTTAGGAAGCATTTTAAGAAGGGGAAGAATGTCTTAGCTATTGAGGGACATAATGCGGATATGGGTAGTACTGATTTTACTTTGGATGCGTTTCTTACGATTAGGAAGTGATGTTTAGAGGGGCTGTTGTTTTCTTTTTTGTGGTGTGTGGATCTTTGTCTGCGCACGAAGATCCGGATGATGTGATCGATACTCTGACGCATAAGTTGGGTCATGCGGAGGGGGCTGATAGGGCTGGGCTTTATTTTCAGCGAGCTAGTGAGTATAGGGTGTCTGGTCAGAAGGAGGAAGCGAGGTCTGATCTTTTGAAATATACTGATTTAGCGGGGAGTGATTATCTTGGTTGGTTGGAGTTGAGTAGGATGGAGGATAATGAGGTTAAGAGATTGGAGTATTTGGCTAGGTCATTGGAGGTATCAGATTCTGATGCTGAGCGTGTGAAGATTTATTATGGGATGGCTGAGAGTTATTATACTGGGGGTGATTATATTAGGGCGTTGAGGGCTTGTGAGCGATCGATTGAGTTATTGGGAGGGCGTGAACTTACGGCTTTGTTGTTTAAATCTCATCTTTTGTGGAGGATGGGAAGACTGGAGGAGCGTGTGGTTTTTTTGAGCAAGGCTAAGGGGCTTAATGGTAGTGTTGTTTTGGAGAGGGAGTGGGTGGATGCTAAGATAGATGTGGGTCAGGGTGCAGCTGTGATGAGGGTGGTGCTGGAGGAGATGGAGAAATCACGTTTTAAGAGTAGTTGGCAGATACGTGCTGCGCTTTGTGAAGCTCCTGGGAGTGGTGAGGCTGAGAGGTATGCTGGGCTGGCTATTAGAGAAATCTATGAGAGGCTTCATGCTGAGAGGCCGGATGTGATGTTGCTGATGGATTTAGCGCGAGCTTACTGGATTATGGGGGATGATGTGAAGGTTATTTATTATATGAAGCTGGCCAAAGCACAGAGGTATGATCCGTGGGCGATGGCTGAGCTTGAGGAGAATGTTAAATGATGGGGTGTTATTTTTTGTTGGTGAATCTGTAGTGTGAGACGAACCATTCTTCGCCGTTACGGAAACCCCAGAGTTCTGCGCATGCCATGTAGAATGCTCTCCAGTAGACCCACCATTTTAGGGATTGATCTTTACCGTAGGTTTCCTCGATGAGGGGGAAGAGTTGTTCTTTGTTGGTGTCCATGAGATGGAGCCAAGCGTTGCTGGTTTTTTCGTAGTGGGAACCATTGACTTGCCAGTGGTCTTCGATGCTTAGGTGGTCTTGGAAGTAGAGTAATAGGTCATCCGATGGCATTTGTCCGCCGGTGAAGAAGTAGCGGCTCATCCAGTCATCTTGGCTTTCAATCTCGAAGTGGTATGAGGTGTCTTTGTGGGTGAATATGTGGACGAAGAGCTTGCCTTCGGGCTTGAGCCAGTGGCTGATTCTTGAGAGTAGGAGTTGGTAGTTTTTCATGTGCTCAAACATTTCAACGGAGACGACGCGATCAAAGATGCTTTCTCCTTCGCCACGGTAGTCGATCATGTTGATGGTTTTTACGGTGACGTTGTTTAGGCCGCGTTCTTCTAGTTGAGCGTTGATGAATTCCCGTTGGGTGTTGGAGTTTGAGATGACTGTGATTTCGGAGTTAGGGAAGTGTTTTGCCATCCAGAGGGTGAGGGATCCCCAGCCGCATCCTAGTTCAAGGATACGGTGACCGTCTGTGATGTCTGCTCGTTCACAGGTGAGCTTGAGCATGCGTGCTTCAGAGGCTTCGATGTCTTTGCTGGTCTCACCGTCTTTCCAATAGCCTGAGCTGTATTTGAGGTGGGGGCCAAGGCAGCCTTGGAAGAATTTTGTTGGTAGCTCGTAGTGTTGCTCATTTGCTTCATCTGTGGCGATGGCTAGTGGGCTATTTTTGAGGTTATTGACGTGGTTGATGAGTGCTGCTTGTCTGTCTTCGCAGTGATCTGGGCGGACTTTTGCGAGTGTTTTTAGGAGACGTTTACGTATTCCGAAGCGGATGATTGAGTCGGGGATGTTGTCTTTTTCTAGCAGGTTATTGATGAGTGATTTCATAGTGTTTTCTTTTTGAACCAAGGAATGAATGCATTGGTTGTTTGTTGATAGTGTTTGTAGGCGAGGCCTCTGCTTTTTAGGAGGTGGTGTTCTAGTGTTGGTATTCCGGTAACTTTTAGGAGTAGGAAGGTGATTAGAATGGGAGCATGAATGGTATAGATTCCGGATGGTGAGGTAGCGCAGAAGATGTAGATGCCAAACCAGATAAGGGCTTCAAAGAAGTAGTTTGGGTGGCGGCTGTAGTTCCAGAGGCCGATGGTGCAGATTTTTTCATCGTTGGGCTTGGCTTTGAATGTATTTAGCTGATGGTCTGCGATGGCTTCACCGATGACGCCAGTGATGAAGATGGTGATGCCGATCCATTCTAATGACTGAAGAGGGGCGGTGAATTGTGATGAGAAGTAGAATGGGAGTGAGAGTAGGAAGACTAGTGTGGCATTAATGAGGAAGATGATGAGGAAGTTTCTGTTGGCATGTGTTCCCCATTTTTGGCGTAGTGCGGCGTATCTTTTGTCTTCGGAGGGGTGTTTTATGTGGATGCGTTTTACTAAGTGGATGCCGAGTCTTAGTGACCAGAGGAGAGCCATGGTTAGTAGAATGATTTTTCTGGTGTGTGTGCTATTGTGGAAGGTGATGTAGATGAGGACGGGGATACTAAGGCTGAGTGCCCACATGGCGTCTACGATGCTTGCATTTTTGATTTTATTGGCAACGATCCACCCTGTGATGAAGAGAAATATTAGGATTGAAAAGGTGACGAAGAGGATCATGCTAATCTGAAATCAAGGGTTTGAGTTATTGGGATCTAACAGGGGTAAGTTTTTCGTTGTTAGGTTTGGTATAGATGGCTTGGACTACGCTGATGTTTCTGGTCTGGAATGCTGCTTCACAGTATTTGAGGTAGTAGTTCCATTTGCGGATGAATGTTTCATTGAATCCTTGTTGTTTGACGGTTGGGAGTTGTTGATTGAAGCGGTGGTGCCATTCGCTGAGTGTGCGAGCGTAGTCTAGGCCGATGTCATCGACTTGGAAGGTGGTGAGTTCTCCTGTTTTAGTCATGACTTCACTGATCCTGCCTAGTGAGAGGAGAAGGGATCCAGGAAAGATGTGACGCTGGATGAAGTCAACGCCGCTCTTTAGACCTGCGTAGCGGCAGTCTGGGACGGTGATCATTTGGAGGCCGAGTGCGCCGTTTGGTTTTAGGAGTTGGTTGCATTTCTTGAAGTAGCTGGTGAGGAATTTATCTCCGACGGCTTCCAGCATTTCGATGGAGACGATATGGTCAAAGGTGCCGGTGATTTCGCGGTAGTCTTGGAGTCTTAGGTCAATGAGGCTTTCTAGGCCGGCGTCTTTGACACGTTTTAGTGCGTAGTTGAGTTGTTCTTGTGATATGGTGACACCAGTGATTTTACATCCGTAGTTGGCGGCGGCGTGGCAGGCGAATCCTCCCCAGCCACAGCCTATTTCGAGGACGAGGTCTCCTTCTTTGAGTTGTAATTTTTTGCAGAGGGCGTCATATTTTTGATATTGAGCTTGTTCTAGTGTGGTGTCTTCTGAGTTGAAGATTCCACTGGAGTAGGTCATGGATGGATCTAGGAAGAGTTTGTAGAAGTCGTTACCTAGGTCGTAGTGTTCTGAGATGTTTTTCTTACTGGTGCGGATGGTGTTGGCGCGTGCGTAGTGGAAGAATTTGTTGAGGAATTTGAGTTTGTTTACAGCTTTGATTTTATTTGATGATGCGTTTCTTCCCATTTTGGCGTGCATGTTGCGGATGAACCATGTGATGACGGCTTTGATGTCTGGGGTGTCCCAGATTTTTTCCATGTATGCTTCACCGATTCCTACATTACCGAAGGCGACGCAGCGTCTGAAGAATTCTTTGTCATTGATGAGATGTATTTCTGCTTGGATTTCATGGCCATGTTCTCCGTATTGCTGGGTGGATCCATCACTGTGCTTTAAGAGTAATCCGCCGACTGGCATGCTGTTGAATAGCTTGGTGATGATTTTTTGTTGCCAGCAGTAGTGTTTAATTGTGTTGGTGTTTGAGGACATGGTTATTTTCTTGTTAAGCTTTTGTGTGGGCGGATGACATCTGTTTGCTGAGATGCGGTGCCTTTTTTGTTAGAGATGGGAAATTTTTTGATCCACATGATGAGTGCGTGCCAGTGGATGAGGAATATGACGCGGAGGGTGAGAAGTGGGTAGCGGATGATGAACCAGCTAAGGCGTAATGAGCTGAAGGATTTTCGGTTGCCTCTGATGGTGCTGACTAGGACGATGCCGTCTTGATTTTCATCGTTGATGTTTACCGCCCAGGTTTCATTTTTGGGTCCGATTTGGAAGTCGAAGTGGTCATCTACTTTGGAGAAGGGTGAGACGTAGAAGTCTTTGTTGGTTTGGAGTCTGAACCAACCAGGTTTGTGTTCTTTGTTGATGAAGAACATTTTCTTTTCGTGGAAGGTGTTACCTACTTCTGCTACGGTTGCGATGGTTTTTCCTGTTGAGTCTTCTAGGTAGTAGAATGAGACGGGATTAAACTGATAGCCGAATATGCGGGGGAATGTTTGTAGGGTGATGCGGGTGATATTTGTGAGGTCGATATCTTGGGTGGCTAGGTAGTCTAGGAGTTTTTCTTTGACGGATGGTTGTTTCTCTAGAGTGTGGTCTGTAATTTGGAGGTAATCTGCATCACGGAAGGAGTAGATGTTCCAGCGGTTTCTGCTGAAGAGCCAATGGTTAGTTGCTAGAGCGTCTAATTCATCTAGGTCAAGTGACATCATGAATACGGAGTAGCTAAACTTTCTATTTACTGGTGTGAGGCGCTTATGGAAGATCTTACACTGGTAGAGTGCTGAGTTCATTTCCAGACTTTCCTTTCTAGTATGGTTTGACAGAGGTTGACGGCGGAGAGGAGTCCGTCTTCATGGAATCCGTATCGTTGCCATGCGCCGCAGAAGAAGGTGTTTGTTTGCTTTAGTCCTTGTTGGTGGAGGTTGGGGATTTCTTGTTGAGCGGCTATTGCAGCTAGATCAAATAATGGATGGTGATAGTTGATTGTTTTTAGGATGTTCTTTGGTTGTTGTTGTGGGTTGATGGTGACGAAGTAATTTGTATTTTCTGAGACACCTTGTAGGGAGTTCATCCAGTAGTGTGTGGAGCTTTTAGTGCCTTCAGTGGTCTTACCTATTTGATAGTTCCATGATGCCCAGCAGGGTTTGTTTTTTGGCATGACCGATTCGTCAGTGTGCATGACTGCTAGGTTTGGCTGGTATTGAAATGCTGAGAGGGTGTTGGTTTCTGTTGGGTTGGGGTCTCCAAGGATCTTCAGTGAGTCATCGGGGTGAGTAGCAAGGATGACTATGTCATAGAGCTTGGTTTCGAGTTCCGAGTAAACTTCTATTCCTTGGGGTGTTCTGGTGATTGATTTTACGGGGTTATTGATCTGGATTTGGTCACGGAATGGTGCAGTGATTTTTTGTACGTAGGATTTAGCTCCACCGCAGACGGTGCGCCATTGCTTACGTTTTTCTATGGCTAAGAAGCCGTGGTTTTTCCAGAATCTGAGTAGGGTGATGGCTGGAAACTGTTCTATCTTTTCTGGGGGGCTGGACCAGACGGCTGATGCCATGGGGACGAGATACCAGCGGAGGAAGTTCTCACCGTAGCCGCGATGGGAGATGTATTGGCGGAGTGTGAGGCTGTGTAGATCTGGGTTATCGATGTCTTCTAGTGCTTCGGTGTTGAAGCGCTTTATTTTGAAGAGCATTTTCCAGAATTTGAGTTTAAAGATGTTTTTGCGTTGGCCGAAGATTTGGTTCATTTTTCCGCCATTGTATTCTAATCCATCCGGGATATGGTTTACGGAGAATGACATGGAGGTCTTCTTAGTTTTTACGCCGAGTTCTTTAAATAGTGTTGTTAGTTGTGGGTAGGTGTCTTCATTATACACCATGAATCCGGTGTCGATAGGGATGTCTTTGGAGCCTTCTTTTATGGTTACGGTATTGGTGTGACCGCCGATGTAGTCATTGGCTTCATAGAGGGTGAGATCTGCATCATCTTTGAGGAAGTGAGCGCATCCTAGGCCTGAGATACCTAGGCCAATGATGGCAATGGAGGGCTTGTGTTTGATTGAATCTAGGTAAGATGACATTAGGAAGCTTTAGTGGTGGTTGGTTCAGTACTGTCTACTAGAAGTTCGTTTGGAACTCTGCGCAGATCTCTGATGAGGCCTAGCCAGGACATGATTTTTAAGCCGTAGTAGGTGATGTCTATTTCCCACCAGCGGAATCCTTGTCTGGTGCTGTGTGGGTAGCGGTGGTGGTTATTGTGCCATCCTTCTCCTAGGGTGATGATGGCGAGTAGGGCGCTATTTTTGCTGTCATCTTGAGTATCATATCGTTGCTTTCCCCAGACGTGGGCCATGGAGTTGATCATAAGGGTTCCGTGAAGTAGGAATACGGTGCTAACGAAGAATGTCCAGACGAAGAACTGAGCTGCTGTGACTCCTAGTGATGGGTAGACTGTTTCAAGTATGTAGCCTATAGCGTACATGGCGATGCCATAGAGGTATGGGACTAGTTGGTCGAACCGGTTAAGGAAAACGAGTTCTGGGTATTTAGCGAGGTCCCTGATCTGGCTGTAGTCTGTGGGGAAGTTACGTTTACAGGTGATCCAGCCGATGTGTGACCACCAGAATCCTTGGACGCCAGGTGAGTGGAGATCTTCATGTGTGTCTGAGTGTTTATGGTGATGTCTGTGATTAGCGGCCCACCAGAGAGCTCCGCGCTGCATGGAGGTATTTCCCCAAACGGCTATGATGAACTGCATGGCTCTGCTGGTCTTGAAGGTGCGGTGTGAAAAGTAGCGATGGTAGAAGCCTGTGATGGCAAACATTCTGAGGACGTAGAGTATGATGGCCGCGATGACTGCTGTGGGGCTCCAACCGACCCAGATGAGGAATATAAGTCCGAGGTGTAGGATGATGAATGGGATACAGCGTTCCCAATCTACTTTTTCTTGTAGCGATTTAGGGTTTTTGATTCTTTTGTAATCAGAGTCTAACCAGTGACCAAGCATGTCTTTGAGCCTGGATAGGGTGCTGGGTTTATTTTTTTGGGGTAGGTTCTCCATGTCTGAGGTATTCAATTAGAGACGTTTTTTTACCATGCGGATTCCGCCCCCAACGAAAGGAACATGTTCGAAGAGTCCAGAAGATGAGTCCCAGAAGTCTTGATGGAGTAATACTTTACCATGGTTATCAAAGATGATGTGGGACATTCCGATGGAGATAATTTCTTCTCCGCTTGCTAGCTTAGGTGCTGCGAATTTCATTGTCCACCGGAGGTAGTAGCCTTGATCAGTTTTGGCAATGTCGTCTACTTCTAGGGAGTAGCTTGTCATTGTTTTCGAGGTTTTGACGAAGTGTTGTTTGATTTGTTGTCTGTTTATGAGAGTTTTTAGGGTGTCATTTAAGAATGCGTTCTCTGCGTAGACGTTGTTGATTTCTTTTTCGATGAATTCTTGAGAGCCTATGTTTTTAAGGAAGTTTGAGATTTGATTCAGAGCTTTTTGAGCATCATCTTCGTTGAGATTACCAGCTGAGGCTAGAGCTGAGGATTTAGCTGTATTGTATGTATTTACTTGTTTATTCATTGTTGTGTTATGGCTGCAGCCAATCATGCATAACATGCTAAAGCAGAGAATGAATCCAGTCCATCCTAGCCAGGATAGAAAGGTTCCTGGTTTTGTTTTTTTGTGCAGGTTGCTAATGATCATCTGTGTATAGAACGCTATGATTCTGGATAAGGATGCATTTTGAGGGTAGTTTTTCTATTTGGTGAAATGGGGTCCTATTTTGGGAAGGAGTTTAGGGTGTAGTAGGCGGTGGTGAGGAAGTCTGATTTATTTTTTGCGAAGAGGGTGTTTTTTAGTGAGATGCGGAATACTAGTGGGCTGTTGCTTGGGGATTTACGGAGTGGTGTTTTGGCGAAGTCTTTGATGGTGATCTGGACTGATTTGTTATCTGCTGACCAGTGGGTGGTTTCTATTTTGTGTGGTTTTTTATCATGCTCTTTTGATCCGTAGGTTGCGGAGTTTTCATAGTGCCAGGATTCTATGGATGTACTGTTGTAGCTGTGTTGGTCTGCTGAGGCTACTGGCTGGGTGAAGAAGATCTCGAAACCGTATTTGCGGGCTTCTATTCTGTGGAGGGCTTGGCTGGGGTTTTTGTTCCAGGTGATTTTTTGTAGGGCGGCGAGGTTTCCGCCTTTTGATGACCAGCCGCGGCCAGTTTGGCCTACCCAGAGCTCGCCGTCTGGTGAGAATGTGAGCCTCATGGCGCCTGAGGCTAAACCGGTGACGAAGGGGAGAACGCAGCCTTGTTCTGTTCCGTTGATGGTTTCTAGGAATACGCGGTGGATGTTAGAGAGGGTCTGATCTCCGACAAACATTTGGCCTGTGAATGGTCCGAAGTTACCTTTTGTGGTGTCCCAAACTGGGTGACCTGGGGCGTTTGCTACTAATTTGTGAGGGAATAGGACGCTGGGTAGTTGGCGGTCTTTGAGGAGTTGGTCTCTGCGTTTATCTAATGAGGCGGGGGTTTGATCTTTTAGGTCGATGAGGCTGCTGGGGTGGCCGTAGAATTTGTCTTTTTCTATAAGGAAGAGTTTTGAGGTTCCTACGAATTCGCCTTGGTTTTCAGTGTAGTAGAGTTTGTCATCTGGTGAGAAGGCTAGGCCTGCTGGGCTACGAAGTCCGCTGGCGAATGGGATGGTTTGTCCGTCTGGTGTAAGCAGGAGATTCCATCCTCTGTAACCTCCGCTGGAACCCATGAATTTACCAGCTGCTTGGTAGGTGGAGTGGTTGATTTTACTGCCTCTTGGTGTGGTGAAGACTTTTTTTCCTACGTGCTGGATATTGAGGCTGAAGTGGATGTTGCCGGCTTTGTCGATTGCTGGACCGTGGTTGAATGCGTGGTAGTTGCCTGCGAATCTGAACTGGTCTGTTAGGGTTTGGAATGTGTCTGTTAAGCCGTCTTTATTTTTATCTGATATGCGGGATATCTCAGGTTTTTGAGCGATGATGAGGTCTCCATCTGGCATGATTTTTAGACCTAAGAGATCGTATGTGCCTAGGGCGTATGGTTGCCATTGGTTTTGTTTAATCTTCCAGATGCCAGCGGCGCGAGAGCCTATGACTGGTGTGCCGTCTGATTGGAAGTCGATGGCTAGAGGCTCGAATAGTGGTGATGATCCGGAGGCGTAGACGGGGCCTTTGGCTTCTGTGATGCTGAAGCC
>JALZVD010000035.1 GCA_023300205.1 Akkermansiaceae bacterium
GCGACTTGTTCTTGCCAGACGTAGGCTTTGTTTTCTCCGCCGTCCGCACGTACTTCGATGAGCTGGATGCGCTGGCCTTGACCGCCGAATCCGTCTTGGATGATGATGAGGATGATGAGTAGTAGGCTTGCGGCGAGTGCGATGATGGGAGTGGTGATGAATAGTCGATGGCGCTGACCAGCCTTAGCAAAGACGAAGAGGTTTATTGGTCCTACTAGGATGCCGAAGGAGATGAGAATGAGGATGAGGTAGACTGGTGAGAAGCTTAGTTTACCGAGGGATTTCTGTAGTGACCAGGTTCCTGATCCGGTTGTGTCTGACTCGTAGTTTTCATTGATGGCGAGTATTTTAGAGGAGCCTTTTTTTGGTGAATTGATAAGAGCGATTGCTTTTTTGACGTTCAATGATTTGATGTTGGAGAGGGGGATGAGGGTGACGTTTCCGAAGGAGCGGGCGATCTTGTTTTTATTTTTTCCTGGCTGAGAGTCGCTGATTTTTAGTGATTTGAAATTTGATGCGGCATTTAGTTTGTAGATGAATATGTTGCCGCCGAGTCGGTTCCATTCTAGGATGGCGAGCTGTACTTCTGCTGATATTTCCTGCCAGTCATTGTCAGTGCAGACTAGGGCGTCAAATCCGCTGTAGGCCCGCCAGTCGGGGGACATGTCCGATGGGGTAAATTCTGTGGTGTAGCTTTCATTTCCGGATGAGTGGCCGCTTGAACCTGATGGGATGAAGCTATCAAATTTAGAGCTGTGCTGGATGTAGAGGTTTGTGCTGAGGAGGGTGGCGGGGAGTTCTATGTGCTGGTAGCAGTCTAGAGATGCTGAGGTTTTGTTGCCTCCCATGCTCATTTCTACATTGAGTGAAGAGTTGGCAAAATCATTACGTGAGTTCGGTGTGGTGGTGACAACTGGGACTAGAATGTCATAGGTCTTAGAGCTCTCAGGTGGGCATGTGTAGCTGAATGTGGAGGTGAGAGTGGGGTAGTCGTCGCGTCCAGAGTAATAGTGGAAATAGTCACGTTCTGATTTAGAATTAAAGGCGAGTTTCCAGTTTTTCTCGGACTTGGTGCCGTTCTTTAGGGTGAGACGGAGGGGCATGTAGCCACTGCTGGGGGGGGCGCCGACGAGAGGGCGGAGTTTGGCGGTGGTTTTGTTTTTTTTATCGTATGACTCGTTGAGTAGCTCGTTCTGAGCGTGGAGTGATGCATTGCTGATGCATAGGAATGCGATGAGCGCGATGAGTGATTTTTTAAACTGGGTGATCATCATGATTGAAGATGGTTGGGTTAAGATGATGACTTGATCGTCTTAGGTATGGATTTGTCTTGTCCTGGGATTTCTTTGAGGAGGTTGATTACTACGTCATTGGTGGTGATGCCTTCTATGCGGGCATTGTAGTCTAGTAGGATTCTGTGGCGGATGACTGCTGGAGCAACGTAGGCTACGTCTTCAAAGGATGCGTGGGTGCGCTCATTGATGAGTGCGCGGGCTTTGGCTGCTGATGCTAGTGATAGTGCTGCACGTGGGCTGGCTCCGTATTTGACGTGAGCGGATGCGGCGGATTGACCAGGATGTGTGGCGTCAACGAGTCTGGCGATGTAGTTGGCGACGACGTCAGGGAGGTAGATTTTCCTGACGAGTCTGAGGAGGTTTTCTAGTGTGCCGGCATTCATGATGGTGTCTACATATGGCTCGGTTCCTAATTCTCTGGAGGTGACAATTTTTTCTAGTGTGGAGACTGAGTTTCTGGTGACTTCTAGCTTGAATAGGAAGCGGTCTAGCTGAGCTTCAGGAAGTGGGTAGGTTCCTTCTAGTTCGATGGGGTTCTGGGTGGCGAGGACGAAGAATGGTGATGGTAGTGGGTGGGTCTCACCGATTACGGTGACACGTTGTTCTTGCATGGCTTCTAAGAGTGCGGACTGTGTCTTTGGTGAGGCGCGGTTGATCTCATCTGCTAGCATGATGTTGGTGAAGAGGGGGCCGGGTTGGAACTTGAATTCGCGGCGACCGTCGATTTCTTGAAGGACAGGATTTCCAGTGATGTCTCCGGGGAGGAGGTCTGGGGTGAACTGGATACGTTTGGTGTCTAGACCGAGGGTTTTAGAGAGACCTTTGACGAGTTCTGTTTTTCCTAAACCTGGGAGACCTTCTAGGAGGATGTGGCCACGGGCGAGGAGTCCGGTGATGACGAGGTCAATGAGTTGTTCTTGTCCGAAGAGGACTTGGTTGAGAGCTGCATTCAGTGAGCGGATGTGCTCAGCGGCATTGGTGACTTCGGTTTCTGATGCGTATTCCATAATGAGTGAGTTAGGCTATAGGTAATTTGGCTTGATGGAGGACTGGCTTTGTGCAGAAAAATCTACCTACTAAATGGCACATGGTAGTTAAGCAAGATGGTGAAAACTGGCAAGAATGGATTTGAAGTATCTTTGATTCGCTGTTGTTTAGTGGGTAGGGGTACACTTTTTGTTGAAATGATTTGATTATGAATTTCATTCATGTAAAAAATTTGCACGATTAATAGTTGGTGATGAGTTTTACTCAGGTTCAACTACCAGAAAATGGCTCTGATCTTGTTTATCAATTCAATTATAACCTAAAATTCTATACTTAATTATGATCTCATTACTTGCTACAATTAACTCGGGAGACACTGCTTGGATACTTACAGCCACGGCATTAGTTTTATTTATGACGATGCCAGGCCTGGCGCTTTTCTATGGTGGGCTGGTGCATGCTAAGAATGTTCTTTCTGTGATGGCACAGTGCGCGGGGATTGCTTGTTTGGCTTCTGTCTTGTGGGTTGTGGCTCTTTATAGTTTGGCGTTTAATGGTGGTGGTGATGGTAGCTGGATAGGGAATTTAGATAAGGCGTTTTTGAATGGAGTGACTACTGAGACTACTGGAGGTGGGGATATTCCTGAGACGCTATGGATTATGTTCCAGATGACTTTTATTATTATTACTCCGGCTCTTTATGTTGGAGCTGTTGTGGAGCGGATGAAGTTTGGAGCGATTATGTTGTTTACTGCTTTATGGATCACTCTTGTTTATACTCCTGTGTGCCACTGGGTATGGGGTGGCGGCTGGTTAGGTGAGATGGGAGTGAGAGATCTTGCTGGTGGCATTGTAGTTCATGCTACAGCTGGTGTTTCTGCACTGGTTATGGCGATCATGCTGGGTAAGAGGAGAGGTTTTCCGAAGAGCCCTAAGCCTCCGCATAATCCGGGGATGGTATTTATTGGAGCAGCGATGTTGTGGGTTGGTTGGTTTGGATTCAACGCGGGTAGCCAGGTGAGTGCTGGGCAGGGTGCAGGTATGAGTATGCTTGTGACGCATCTTTCTGCGGCTACTGCGGCATTGGTATGGGCTTTGCTTGAGCGCGTTCTTAATGGTAAGAGTGGTTTGGTAGGTATGGTTACTGGCTTGATCGCAGGTTTAGCAACGATCACTCCTGCTGCTGGTGATGTGGGGCCTATGGGTGCGATTTGTATAGGAGCGATAGCGGCGGTTGTTTGTTATTATTCTGTGAGTCTTATTAGAGAGAAGCTTGCGATTGATGATTCACTTGATGTTTTTGCTGTTCACGGTGTGGGTGGTATTTTAGGAACGATTCTTTTGGTGTTCTTTGGTCAGGAGAGGTTTTTGGGTATCGACTTCGGTGGGCTAGGGCATGTGAAGCCAATTGGTGAGCAGCTGGGCATTCAGCTTACTGCTTTGGGTGTGACTATTGTTTGGTCAGCTGTTGCCACTGTGATCATTATGTTGATTGTAAGAATGACTATAGGTGTCCGTGTGAGTGATGAAGATGAGGCTAAGGGCCTAGACTCAGCAGAGCATGGTGAGAATGCTTATAGTGAGCTTCCGTAGTATAGATTTTCTAGATTGAAAGTCATTGAGGCCCTGCTAATCATGATTGTGATTAGAGGGGTCTTTTTTTTGTTCGATGTTTGATTTATGGATGATGAGGGGTGTTGACTCAGGGGGAGGAGTGGGTCATTATTTGGTGAATGAGTAGTGAGATACGTGAGGTTGCAGAGAGGGTCTTGTTTGGGCAGAGCCTAGATGAGAAGTTGTCTGTGGGAGTGCATAAGGGGACTTCTCCTGGTGTGGTTACTGATGTGGTAAGGGAGTGTGGTCTGGTGATGCCGGAGCTTCCTGGGAGGCCGAGTGAGTTGATTATTTCTCCGCGAGGTGTGGATGTTGGAGGTGGTTCTGTATCAACGTTTCCTAAGGTGAATCGGATGGATGAGAGGGGCGAGCGTGGGAAGATGCTGCATTTTCTGGCGAATCATGAGTTGTTAGCGACTGAGTTGATGGCGTTGGTTTTGTTGAAATTCCCTAATGCTCCTAGTGAGTTTAGGCAGGGGGTGTATGAGACGATGCGGGATGAGCAGGCACATACGCTGATGTATATGCGTAGGATGAAGGAGTGTGGGATGGAGTTTGGTGAGTTGCCGGTGAATGATTATTTTTGGAGGATGGTGGCACCGATGGAGTGTCCGATGGATTTTGTGAGTCGGTTGAGTTTGGTGTTTGAGCAGGCGAATTTGGATTATTCGTTGCATTATGGGAGGTTATTCCGAGAGGTGGGTGACACGGGGACAGCAGCTGTGCTGGATAAGATTTATCAGGATGAGATAGGGCATGTGGGGCATGGGTTGAAGTGGTTTAGAAAATGGAAGGATGAGGGGTTGACGGACTGGGCTGCATTTAAGAAGCAGCTGCATTTTCCACTGACACTGGCGCGGGCGAAGGGAATGGCTCCTTATGATAGGAAGGGTAGAGAGCTTGTGGGGATAGATGCTGAGTGGGTGGATGGGCTGGAGGTGATAGAGCAGAGTAGGGGGCGAACGCCGGTGGTGCATTGGTTTAATCCGAATGAGGAGCTGGCGATGGCGGGGAAGAAGGGTGCGAGGTATCAGCCGAAGAGAGCGCATTTATTGTTAGAGAAGGATTTGGCGATGCTACCGCTGACGTGGGCGCGGAGGGATGATGTGGTGTTGGTGGATGAGATGCCTAGTAGGGAGCATTTGGTAAGGTTGAAGAGGAATGGATTTGTGATACCTGAGCTGTTGAAGGTGGGGGAAGATGGAGATTTAATTCAGCGGAAGATAGGTGGTTTGAAGCCATGGGCATGGGGGCCGGTGTCTAGTAGGCTGATGAGTAGGTATGTGGCTAGTGTGCCGGGTGTGGTGGATCTGGCGTGGAAGGAGTGGGGGGATGGTGATGCGGATTTATTTTCTAAGGGTTGGGGGCTAAAGTTAGCGGGGTTATTAGGTGAGGAGATAGGAAGGTGGTGTGAGAGTGTTGATGAGGTGTTAGAGAGTGTTAGAGCATTTTCTGAGGATGGTGATGTGCTTTTGAAGGCTCCGTTTTCTAGTGCTGGGCGTGGGCATTTGAAGTTGTTTTCCGGTGCGTGGACTGATGCGGCTAGAGCATGGCTAGATAAGGTGCTTGCTCAGCAGGGCGGAGTGGTGGTGGAGCCTTGGTTAGAGCGTGTGATTGATTTTTCAGCGCAGTATGAGGTGAGTAAGGATGGGGTTAAGCTGGTGGGGATGACACGGGTGATCAATGATGCTGCGGGGCGGTATCTGGGTACGTTGGTGCACCCCAAGTGGACGAGTGGTTTGGATAGGGAGCTTACTGAATTTTTATTTAGAGAGGAGGATGTGATGTCTCTTTATAAGGTGGAGATCCTTGAGTTGTTAGAGAGGCTAGTGGCTGATGATTTCCGTGGGAACTTGGGGGTTGATGCAATGGTGTATCAAGTAGGAGGAGAGCTGAAGTTAAGGAAGGTGGTGGAGGTTAATCCGAGGATGACGATGGGGAGGGTGGCACTGGAGTTGTTGAAGAAATCAGGTCTTTCTGGAGCAGGTTTTTATCAGATTTTACGGAAGTCAATTATAGGAGATATTGATGAGTGGCTCAGTGGCTTAGGGTGCGATTCTTTAGAGGTAGATGGGGTAGAGTTGTGTGATGGGAGGGTTAGGCGAATAAGCTGTCCGATCAATGATCCGTATTTAGCCAAAGAGTTCATCTCGATTTGGCATTTGAGGAGTAGTGTTGAAGAGGTGATGGATTCTATGATTTATAAGGGCTGATTGGTCTGGTTATGGGGTTGTAATGTTATTTGTTAGAACTGATTAGGTGGATGATTAGGAATATTCATTAGGGAGCTTGACGTGGTGGGGTGAGTTGTTCATTTTAGTAAAGTAGCAGAAGCGCATTTTCCATGATGGGGGGTGCGTTTTAACATTAAACTTTAATCATTTAAAATTTCACCGTGTATTCCAACGAAGACTATCTCTTAGAATTGATCACCGATCATGGTTTGATCACACTTGACGATATTAATATTTATCGCAGTCATTTATCTGGCTCTCAGAGCCTGATAGAGCTGATGATAAAGGAGCAGAGGCTTACAGAAGAGCAGGTGGCAAAGGTCTGCGCCGAAAGTTCTAGTGTGGATTTTATAGATCTGGCACATACGCCTATTGCCCCTGATATATTTGACGCTATTCCTGAGGATATTGTTAGGAGGTTCCAGGTTGTGCCTGTATCTGAGAGTGGAGGTTATCTTGTGGTGGCATTAGCAGATCCATTAAATTTTGAGACGCTTGATACGTTACCCCATATTATAGGTAGAGAGATTACTCCTGTGTGTGCTACACCAAGTGCGATAGAACAGACGATCAAGCATAACTATGGTTCTAGTGATGATGATATGGATAAAAGCCAAGAGGGCTTAAGCTGGGGAGGGGAGGAAGAAGGAGATGCCGAGGCGAATGATGCGCCAATTATTAAGTTGGTATCCCATATTTTAGTAGAGGCATTTAAGATGAAGGCGAGTGATATTCATATTGAGCCTATGGAGAAATCGCTACGTGTTCGTTACCGTGTGGATGGTAAGTTGGTGGAGGTGGATAATCATCCAAGGAAGCTTTTGCCTGCTATTGTAGCGCGTCTGAAGGTGATGAGTGGCTCGATGAGTATTGCTGAGAAGCGTATGCCACAGGATGGTAGAATTCAAATTCAAGTAGCTGGCAAGGATGTGGATCTCCGTGTGTCTAGTGTACCTAGTAATCACGGAGAGAGTATCGTGATGCGTATTCTTGATAAGACGGCGTTACTTTTGGGTCTGCCAGAGTTAGGTTTTCTTTCTGATGATCAGGATACAGTGAAAGAGATGATGGGTCTTCCGGATGGGATCATCTTGGTTACTGGCCCAACTGGTAGTGGTAAGACGACCACGCTTTACGCTTGTTTGAATGTGATTAACCGGCCTGATAAGAAGATTATTACTGTGGAAGATCCTGTGGAATATGAAATGCCAGGGATTAACCAGGTGATGGTGAAAACTGAGATAGGGATGACTTTTGCTGCAGCTCTTAGGGCGATGTTAAGACAAGCTCCTAATATTATTATGATTGGTGAGATTAGAGATGCTGAGACGGCTAATATAGCTATCAATGCGGCGCTTACGGGTCACTTGGTATTTTCAACACTGCATACGAATGATGCGCCGAGTGCGGTAGCGCGTCTTGCAGATATAGGGGTGAAGAAGTTCCTTATTGCATCAGCGATCAGGGCGATTATTGCTCAGCGATTGGTGAGGAATTTATGTCCTACATGTAAAGCACCAGCGGAGTTAAGTGAACGTGAATTAAGAATGCTTAATATTGATGGAGGGCAGATGACTGATAGTAATATCTATGGTGCTGTAGGATGTGAGAAGTGTAGAACAGCAGGTTATAGGGGAAGAATGGGATTATTCGAGATACTGAAGGTTGATGATGAGGTGAGTCATATGATCAACGATGACCTGTCCTCTCCGCAGCTTAGAAAAAGGGCTCGTGAGCTTGGAATGAGAACTCTTAGAGAAGATGGTATACGCAAGGTGCTTTCTGGTATGACCTCCGCTGAAGAGGTGATAGGAGTGACGATGGCTGATGGGATGTAGGGGGATGTGTTTAGTTAGTGAGATAAGGATAAAAGAGATAATTTAGGAAATAATTTTAGAGTTTAGAAAATAACAATGGATAATCAACAAGTCATAGACCTCTTCATGGCAAGGGGCTTAGTAGATAAATACTTGGCTCAGGACATGGTCACTTCGATGGAGACTAGTGGAAAAAGTATTGCTGAAACGCTTGCCGATTTTGATGTGATCTCGGATAAGGATGATGTATGGCCGGTAATCGCTAGTGAGCTTAGTGCTGAAATGGTAGATCTGGCACAGTTTGTACCACCTGATGAGCTTTTGGGGCAGATTCCTGGTGGGATGGCACGGTTGCATGGAGCATTTCCCGTAAATGTTACTGCTGAGGGTATCTATGTAGCTTTAGTAGATCCACTGAATCCACAGGCAGTGGAGGATTTGCGGTTTGCGCTGGGGAAGGAGATTATTGTTGTTGTTGCACCTGATCATTTGATTGAGAAAAAGATTTCTGAATATTATGGTGGTGAGGATAACATGGGTGATGTTCTTAGCCAGCTTGATGCGAAGAGCATGGGTGAGTTATCTGCTGAGGAGTTGGAATCAGAGGCAAATTCGGCACCTATTATCCGTTATGTTGATTTGGTGATGTATCAAGCAATTAACGAGCAGGCTTCTGATATTCACTTTGAGCCTTTCGAGAAAGAATTTAAGATTCGTTATCGTGTGGATGGGGCGCTGTTTGAAATGTCTCCGCCGCCAATGAATCTTGCGCGAGCGATTATTTCTAGATTGAAGGTAATGTCTAATATGAACATTGCTGAGACACGGATTCCGCAAGATGGACGTATTGTGAAAAACATAGGTGAGAAGCAGGTGGATATGCGTGTTTCTTCTCTACCTACTCAGCATGGTGAGAGCGTGGTGTTGCGTATTCTTGATCGATCAAACGTGAATTTGGAGTTAGATGTTCTGGGATTACCGGATGAGATGTTCTCTTACATCGAGGATACTATTCATAAGCCAAATGGGATTTTTATTGTGACTGGACCGACAGGAGCAGGCAAAACGACGACTCTCTATGCGGCATTGAGGAAGATCAATACGATCGATGCAAAGCTTCTTACTGCGGAAGATCCTGTTGAATATGATATTGATGGTATTATCCAGATTCCTGTGAATGAGTCTATTGGCCTGGATTTCCAGCGAATTTTGCGAGCGTTCTTGCGTCAGGACCCGGACCGGATCTTGGTGGGGGAGATTCGAGATAAAGAAACGGCACAGATTTCTATCCAGGCTTCATTGACTGGTCACTTGGTGCTTTCTACTCTGCATACGAACGATGCAGCAGGAGCTGTGACTCGTCTTGTGGATATGGGAGTGGAGCCATTCTTGGTAGCGGCTTCGCTTGAGGGTGTATTAGCTCAGAGACTGGTTCGAACAATTTGTAATGATTGTAGGGCTTCTTATGAGCCGAGTGAGGCATTGATTAATCAGTTAGGTCTTTCACCGCATGAGCTTGGAGACAAGGAGTTCTATACTGGCCAGGGCTGTGAGGTTTGTGGTAATGGTTACAAGGGGAGGCAAGGGTTGTTTGAGTTGCTTGATGTGACGGATCCGATACGAGAGCTGATTACTAAGCGCTCACCATCTGTGGTGATTAAGCAGAAGGCAATTGAGCTGGGTATGCAGACGTTACGAGAAGATGGTTTACGTAATATTTACACTGGCTCTACTACGATTGAAGAGGTTCTTAAATACACCTAACAAATTAACTCATCTTTGAGCTTTTCATACCCTACTTTAATAGTTTAAATTTATCTTAACTCAGAATACATTACTATGGCGCATTTCCAATATCTAGCACTTGATGCTAAAGGCGAACAAACGACAGGCTCGATCGAGGCAGGCTCAGAAGCAGATGCAATCAGTCAAATCAGAGCTCAGGGGCTCTATCCGACTCAGGTAGTTGAACAGGGGAAGGGTACTTTGAATGCTGCTTCAGCGAAGGGTAAGTCTTCTGCTGGAGGTAAAGGGAAGGGCAAAGCGAAGGCTAAGAAGGTTTCTGGAGGTAAGGTGAAGCCGAAGGTGATGATGATTTTCACTCGTCAGCTTGCGACATTGATAGATTCAGGATTGCCATTACTTAAGGGTCTGAATGTTTTAGCGAAGCAGGAGCCAAATCCAGTTCTTAAGTCTACGATTACGAGTATAGCAGATTCGGTTCAGGGTGGATCTACATTTTCTGAGAGTCTAGCTCAGCATCCTAAACTTTTCAATAAGCTGTATGTAAATATGGTGAAGGCTGGTGAACTGGGTGGTGTTCTAGAAGTGGTTCTCACGCGTTTGGCGGAATATATGGAGAAGGCGAATAAGTTGAAAAACAAGATTGTTTCAGCAATGGTTTATCCTTTCATCGTGATGTTCATTGCTGTGGCTATCTTGGTATTTTTGATGGTTGTGGTTGTTCCTCAGTTTAAGAAGATGTTTGATGACATGGATCAGGAGCTTCCCGCTATCTCTGAGTTTGTATTCAATTTCTCTGACACATTGATGAAGTTTGTATTTTTCTTACCAGTTGTTGTTTGGTTAGTGATTTTATTTATGATTCTGGTGTTTGTGTTCAATCGATGGGCCTCGACTAAATCAGGGCGTGAGGCAGTTGATGGATTTAAGCTTAAGATGCCATTGCTTGGTGATCTCCAGCGTAAGAGTGCGATTTCTAGATTTAGCCGCACATTGGGAACGTTGGTTACATCAGGTGTTCCTATTCTTCAGGCTCTGAACATTACTAGTGATACGGCTGGAAATGTGGTGGTGTCTAAGGCGATCAATAGTATTCATGGTGCGGTAAAAGAGGGTGAGTCTATCGTGACTCCGATGTCTGCTAGCACGGTGTTTCCACCGATGGTGATTAGTATGGTAGATGTAGGAGAGGAGACTGGTAAGCTACCAGATATGTTACTTAAGGTGGCTGATGTCTATGATGATGAGGTGGATAACGCGGTATCTGCACTGACTTCTATTATTGAGCCTTTGATGATTATTATCCTGGCGGTTATTGTTGGAACGATCGTTATTGCGATGTTCTTACCACTGATCAAGATGATGAATTCAGTGGAGCAGTAATAAGGGACACTTTAATAAATATTCGCTAAATACGCGATAAACGGTATATTGTCTATACGGTAGGGGTGTAATCCCTGCCGTGTAGCTCACTTAAGTATATGAAATTAACAGCACATAAACAGAATTTTTATTCTTCTAGTCGATCAGGTTCTTCTGAGAAGGGGTTTACTTTGATTGAGGTGATCGTTGTGATCGCGATCGTTGTGTCTCTTGCTAGTATTGGTTTTGGTGTATTTTCTAAGATGCATCGTACTTCTAGAGAGAATGAAACGAGAGCAATTATCAATGCGGTAGCTGCAGCGATGGAAGCTAGGTCTGCTGATATTTCGTCTGCACAGCGTTTGGAAATGGGCCTAGTATCTGGGGGTCTTTATCCTGCAGGCGGAGGTGGTGATGATAGTTCTGAGGAGTTAGTGTTTTATATCTCAGGAGATTTTGATGGTGATGAAGAAGTGGATGATGGTGCTGAGAGTAAGCTTCCGGAAGTGGTTGTGGAATCAGCAGGTAAAAATTCTTACATCAAGGAAGTGGGTAGTAAGTGGTTGATTGTTGACTCTTGGGGGACGCCACTTCGGTATACTTATCCAGGAGTCTATCATAATCAGGATGACGGTTTTGATATAGAGTCGGCTGGTCCAGATGGGGAATTTGGTGGTGGGTCGAGTGATGACTTGGCCAAAGATAATATTATATTGAAGTAGATTCGGTCATTTTTGCCCAATCTAGTTGAATTATGCTTATTTGGAGTTATGTATAGGTGTGTGGGTGAGAGGTTACTCTGTCTTTTTTCCACGATGTTATTATGTCTGAAAGTGGTTATAGCTGGAAAAATGTGCGATATGGTTCAGGCCGTAAGGCGGCGGAATCTGACCATTTGACACGCTGGGTGCTGATTGCTATTTTCTTGGCGATTGTTTGTCATCTCATTGTTTTGATTGCGATGAAGAAGATGCCTATTTTCTTTCATCGTTCTGATGCTAAGGAGGTGGTTACACAGAGTGTGGTGGTGCGGAATGTTGCGGCGCGAGAATATATAGAGACGCCTAAAGAAGAGGTAATGGCAGATAAGGTTCGGCCTACTGAGACAGCGGCTACTTTGTTGGAAGAGCTGGATATGCTAGAGGAGTCTCCTGAGGATATGGAGATAGATTTCTCACCGATGATCGATGAGCCTGAAATGTTAGTGCCTATGGAGGCGCCAGCGATGGCGGGTGACATGGGAGCTAGTGCTGAGGATCTGACTGCTGGGATGGAGATTACGGATGATTTAGAAGACTTGGGTAGCACGGATGATTTTCTTAAACCTGAGCTGGGACAGATTACGATAGATCCAGGGAAGCAGGCGGCGGATGAGTTTGATCCGGATCAATTTAACACGGAACTGGCGAAGGGGGCAGGTGGTGATACACGGGAAGGAGTGATTGAGGGCTTTACTGCGTTAGCGGAGATGACTCAGCTTTCGCAGTCTGATCTGGAGAAGGCGAAGGGGATGATCGGTTCTGATTTGTTGTATGATTTTAATAAGTCTGTTTTGAGGGAGAGCGCTAAAAATAGTTTACTTAAGGTTGTTTTGATCATTGATAAGAATCCGAATATGAAGTGTTGGATTGAGGGGCATACTGATTTGATTGGTACTGAGGAGGCTAATGCGGCGTTGTCATTGGCAAGGGCTGAGGCGGTGAGATATTGGTTAGTGCATTCTATGAAGATAGATGAAAATCGGCTGTTTGTTCGCGGTCTGGGGGAGTCTACTCCTATTGTGCTGAGTGGTGATAAAGATGCGCAGGCGATGAACCGCAGAGTAGAGATCAAGATGCGGAAGAATGCTCCATCTGAGGAGTATGGTGGTCCAGTTCTTGTGGAGCGAAAGCCGCGTTTGATTAAACCTTTACGTGATCCTAATGCAGTAAGTCGAGCGAATGAAAGGAAGACAACCGCTGACTCACCGGCGCCTCCTAAGGCTGTGCCAGTAGAGGATGATGAGCCTGAATCATTGCCGGGAGTTCTGGAGTTGCCCGTATTACCATCTGAGCCGGTAGCACCTGTTCCTCCTAAGGCGATTCCTGTGGAGGATGATCCAGTAAGTGGACCAGCAGAGTTGGTGCCACCTAAGGCGATCCCTGTGGAGTGATTTTGTAGGCTAGAGTGGTTGTGATTAGAACGCGGTTTGCTGTTGCATAGGGTAGGGAAAGTAGTATTTTATTTTCTATGCCAAGTGAGAGTGAATCTGGTCATGAGTCTAGCGAGTTGCGCGACCGTGAGCTTAATGTGGTGCCGAGAAGTAGCGGGATATTGTTTCCGGTGTTTTCTATGCGGCGTGCAGGAGACTTAGGCATTGGTGATACAGAGTCTGTGCGTCAGTGTATGGACTGGCTGCATGCCTCTGGTGTTGGTTTTTTACAGTTATTACCGATCAATATGAGTGGCTCAGATAATAGTCCTTATAGCTCGATTAGTTCTGTTGCTCTGGATTTTATCTATCTGGATATGGGTCTGATTCCGGAGTTGAGTCAGGCGGATGTGGATGGTGTGAAGGCGGAGTATGGATCTGAGTGGTTAGAGACTGAGCAAGTGGATTACGCTACGGTTAAGAAGGTGAAGTCTGGATTACTCCGCGTGGCTTATGAGCGCTATCAGCAAGATGGTGTGGATTCTGATGATTATAGGCAATTCATGGCTGATGAGGCTGATTGGCTAGTGCCGTATTGCAAGTATCGTTGGCTTATGGAGGAGGCTGGAGGTAGTGAAGACTGGACTAGCTGGCCGGATGAATTTAACACTGCAGCTAAGGCTCTGGAATACGAGCGTGAGCAGGTTATGGTGAATGGTGGAGTTCCTAGTGCTGTGCAGGAGTATTATGCTTGGGTTCAGTGGCATACGTTCACTCAGTGGAAGGAGGTCAGGTGTTATGGGGATGGCTTAGG
>JALZVD010000036.1 GCA_023300205.1 Akkermansiaceae bacterium
GCCAGTAGACATCAAGATAATGGCCCTCACCCCTACCAACGGATGGAAAAAGCACGATGACGCAGAACTCCTCCCCCTCCTTGGAATTGGCTTCGCCCACGACACACCAGTCCTTGTCTACCCCACACCAGCAGCGCAACTCAAGGAAAGCGGAATGATGATGTTCACCACCATCACCAAGCTCACCTCTAGCTCATCAAGCATCGGCCTAGATCAGCTCCAAGGACCAGTAGGCATCGGTAAAGTCCAGTACCAACTCCTCGATAGCGACTACCCCATCAACTACATTTTTTACTTCTGGGTGATCTTCAACATCAACCTCGCCATCTTCAACCTCCTCCCATTCCCAGTACTAGATGGAGGTCACATCACCATGGCACTTGCAGAAATGATCCGCAAAAAACCACTCAACACAAGAGTCCTTGAAGTCGTTCAGACCATCTTCGTATTAGCTCTACTCAGCATGTTCCTCTACGTCACCACCAAAGATCTATTCCATAAGGACAAACAACTAACCAGAGACAACATACCTGATAAGCCAACCTTCGACCTCACTCCCTTAGAAAATGCCTTAGGTAAGAAGGAATCCGAATAAACTCAGAGTAACTCCACTCAGCACCCCTCCCACCACCGCAAGCCAGCCAAAATGACCCTCTACATCACCCTCCGTAACAACCGCGGTCTGGTACTGCAGCGTAAAGATCTCTTTCACCGCATTCCTTCTTAGCAAATACAAACACACCGCACCCGCCAGCAACCCCACTGGCGGTATCGTAATCGCCACAAAAGCAGCCACCATTGAAGGAACTCGCGCCCATAGATCAAACCTCCTCAAACCAAAACCTGTGATCATATACACAGACCCTATAATCATACCAAACGCTCCCAAAAAACCAAGCAGAGAACGATCCCATAAAAAACACCCCAATCCCAATACACCTCCAAGAGTAACCAGCAAGCTACCAAAAAAATAATAAAACCACCCCACCGCAAGCACCACCATTTCCTCATTCCGAAATCGCTCGCGTAATCCAGTATATTCAAGGTTCTCCACCTCCAATAAAGTCTGCCCCACTGGGCTTCTATACGGATCAGTCTCCATAGCGCTCCTTCAGCCAAGTAACCGCAGAAGCATGATCACTCAGCCTACCCTCAAGCTGCTCATTCTGCACAGCAGTCAGCATCTCTTTAAATTTCGGACCAGGTCTAAACCCTAATTCCATCAAATCTTTCCCTTTCAATAACGGCTCAGGAATCAATGGCTCACTCGCAAATTCATCGCGCTTAGCTACCACAAAATCATAATTCTCTGTGATCCCATTACTACTCGCGCAGTCCACTCTATGCAGCTCCATTTCATACTCAAAGGTATCGCGTGACATGAATCGCTTCAGCTTAGAAACCCGCATATCCTTCACATGCATGAACTTCATATGGTTCGCCACCATCACCCTCACATCCTCAATAATCTCATTTGAATACTTCATACGGCGTAAGATCACCTCACTCATATCTGCCCCCACACTCTCATGTCCATTGAAACGGATACGCCCTTCCTCCTCATCATAACTATAAGTTGCAGGCTTTCCAATATCATGCAGCAACACCGAAAGCGCCAGCGAAAGCGCTATCTCACCATCACCCACCATTTCTAACATCATACAAGTATGCACATACACATCACCCTCAGGGTGCCACTGCGGAGGCTGCTCACAACCAATTAAACCCAGCACCTCTGGCAGAAAATATTGAATCAATCCACTATCCACCAACAACTCCAAACCTCGCCTCCTGTTAGATGACACCAAAATCTTCGAAAACTCAGCTTGAATTCGCTCAATAGAAACTCTCTCTAACAAATGCGCATTCCCACAAATCGCATCCCAAGTCACATCCTCTATTTCAAAACCCAACGTAGTCGCAAACCTTACAGCTCGCATCAACCTCAGCGCATCTTCCTGAAACCGCGCTTCTGGTCTCCCTATCGCCCGCAGCAAACCAGCAGACAAATCACGCCTTCCATTCACAAAATCAATCAACTCTCCACTCTCCGGAACCTCAAATAACCCATTCACCGTAAAATCTCTCCGCTGGGCATCCTCTTCCGGACTAGAATACTCCACACTCTCAGGTCTACGACCATCGCGATAGCTCCCATCTGTCCTAAACGTAGCAACCTCAAAATGCACCCCATCCACCTTCACCAGCATCACCCCAAAATGCGCCCCTATCGAATCAGCGTTTGGGAATATCCCTAACACCTCCTCAGGAGTAGCACTCGTAGCAATATCAAAATCCTTAGCACCATTCCCCAATAAAGCATCCCGCACACAACCACCCGCAAAATAAGCCACATACCCAGCATCGCTTAGCTTCTTCGCCACAGCCACAGCCATCCCTCTCATTTTACTCATCCCACTATATTCCTCACGGTCGATCATCGAAAGAAACCTAAACTATCCCCCACCATAGAGCAAGTCACTGTTATTGATCTCTAAAAGGCACCCTCAATAACCGTAATCTCAGGCTTCTCACCCTCCGTAAGCTCCACCTCCACCACATCAAACCTCCACAAAATATCATCATCTTTCAGTAAATTCAACCAAGCCCTCGCCCCCCGCCGTATCAACTGTTGCTTCTTCAAATTCACCGCATCAAGAGGCCTGCTAGTATCACGCTTACGCCGTGTCTTCACCTCCACAAAACTAAGCGTATTCCCATCCCTCGCCACTATATCTACTTCTCCCCCATTCGGACCACGGAAGTTAGTATAAAGAATCTTCCTCCCATCAGTATACAACCTCAATCTAGCCATCCGCTCCCCCATCTCACCTATCTTAATATGCCCCACTCGCTCACCGCTAGCATCACTCAAGCGGCAAACTGAGTTGAGCAACGGGTGCAAACGACTGACGATGTATCTTAGTAGGTCCATGTTCTCTCAGAGCCTCTAGGTGGAATTTTGTCCCATACCCCTTGTGTCTTTCAAACCCATACTCGGGGAATTCCTCCGCATACTCCAGCATTTTCCTATCTCGCACCACTTTAGCGATGATACTCGCCGCCGCTATACTCAGACTCTTCCCATCCCCCTTCACAATCCCCTCAGACGCAAATGGAAAATTCGGCACAGCCAAACCATCAATCAAAAAATAAACCGGATCCATCTCCAACTGCCTAGCCGCCCTCGCCATCGCAGCATGTGTCGCCTTTAAAATATTAATCTCATCAATCTCATCCGCATCCGCAAAACTATACCCCCACAGAACCCCCTTATCCGCCATCAAATCCTCATAAATCAATTCACGCTTCTTCTCACTAAGCTTCTTAGAATCATCTAACAGATCATGACAGAAACCTTTAGGTAAAATCACCGCAGCAGCAGTAACAGGACCAGCCAAAGGACCTCGACCAGCCTCATCAATCCCCGCCACACTTAATAAATTAACTGCATCACCACGCCTAACCGCCGCCTTCTCAAAAGATAAATCAGGCATAAAAAACTACCCCCAATGTAATTTCTGCCTCAAAGTAGAGAAAAATGACCGCCCCTCAAGACGGATAATATTTAACTGATGATCAGCCATCTCCACAATAATAACTCCTCCATGATGAACATCCACCAGACAACGACCATCCACACTAAACAAAGTTGGCGCCTCTGAATCATCCACAGACTTCAACTCAACAACAGAACTATCCGTCAGAACCAAAGATCGATTACTCAAACTATGCGGACAAATTGGCGTAATTACTATGTTCTTCGCCTTAGGAGAAAGTAACGGCCCACCAGCGGCTAACGAATAAGCTGTAGAACCAGTCGGAGTTGCCACGATCAAACCATCTGCCCGATAATGGTTCAACAAGTCCCCATCAATAAACGCATCCATCGCCACTATCCTTCCCGTCTGACCACGTGTAAGAGTAATCTCATTCACTGCAAAATGTTCTGATGGCTCACCATCCACAGGTTTAATAGTAGCCTTAAGAAGCATCCGCGGCACCACCAGATAAGACCCACTAGCAAGAGCACTCACAAGCAACTCCATTTCAGTATCCTTACAGCTCGTTAGAAAACCTAAATGTCCCAGATTCACTCCCGCAACTGCCACATCAGTAGGACCCAAGCGGTGCGCTGCATCAAGAATAGTCCCATCTCCACCCATCACCACTACCACATCACACTCCTGAGCCAGACCCACCGCAGAAAGTTCCGCAATACTTTCACTAGATAACCCAAGCGCCTTAATCGTCTCATCCTCTACAAAAGATTCCAACCCATGAGACTTAAGGATTTCTAAAAGCTTCAATAGAGCAGAACACACTCCGTCCTTATAAGGATTTGCTATGATACCTACTTTCATAAGTTTGAAGTCTAGAAAATAAATGACTACTTATAAAGAGGATTAATTTCTGGAACCACTTTAAGGTCCATCAGATCAGCACCTCGAAGGATCTTAAATTCTGCAGGTTTCCCTGCTTCAAGATAATAGAAAGCATTCACCACAGCAGCATAGTCAGCCACCTTTTTCCCAGCAATAGAAAGCACCACATCATCCTTCTTCAGACCACCCGCTCTTGCAGGAGTCCCAGGGCGAACTCCCACGATTACTGGCGCATCATTGAGATGGTCCATACTCACGCCAATCCAGCAAGGTCTATAAGTTCCTGCCCCGCCTCCCTCAGCGACAAATCGCTTCACATTCGCCAAAACCTCAATAGGAAGAGCGAACATACTCTTCTCATTATGGTCTTTCTGGAAAATAAATGCAACCAACTCATCTTTAGAATTGAATACAGGAGTCCCTGCTTTCTGCTGACCAATAGGGTGATGTATTCTAACAAAAGTCAAAGGTAAGATCTTTCCATTATGACGCTTCACATGGTTTACTACCCGACTAACCTCACTCCTTTTAGTCACATCAGTGATCACCGCATCTCCTGGCTCCAGAATAGTACTATCACCCACAGCTCGTACCACTCCCACTCCCTCTCGCTCAGATTTTGGGAGCTCCAGTAAAGTCATTCTACTTACCGGATCATGAATAACCAACTTCAAACTCACATCCTTACCTTCGGCATTTTTTACAGTCGCCTTCTCCGGGTCAGCACCTACCAGTGCAATGGTAACCAGAGTCCCATTATCATCCATCAAGGTCCCTTCCGCCTCATAGGAAACCCCACCTTCACTCACGGGGCCAAAACTTAAAGTCGTTGACTGACTATAAGCACAAATTGAACTAAAAAGACTAAGGAGAGTTACGGAAAACCAAGTTTTTAACATAATCAAATCATAGAGCGGATTTCTTAAGAGTTCAAGCTCAAATCTGAAAAACCCACCCCAGCCTAATCAACTCAGCCTTAAAACAATCTAGAAGATTTTCTCATCTACTGAGAACGCTGGACTAGGAGATGAAAAGTCCACAGGATCAGCAAACACCATACTGACAGTAAAAGTATCATCATAATCAGCATCAACCACAGCTGAGCTACCTACAACATCTTCGATAACATCAACAGATGAGGCCATCCCTGGATCCACAGCAACCTCAGAAGCCATTACATGAAGAACCACCGCCACTGCAGCATAAGCCGCACCAGCTCCTACCACCCAGCGCATAGAACCCAGCTCACTGAACCATGCTTTCACACGCTCTAACAATAAACCTCTAGCTGAAGTCTTCAGCATCTCTGAGCGCTGACGCTGCTGAAATTCAACAAGAAAATCATCAAAGTAACCCTCTTCAGGTTGCTCATATTTCTTTAGCCTTATAAGGTCTTGTAGCTCTTTATCTGTCATAATCGTTGATTGGTAAAATGTTCTTCTGTCTCATTCGGTATATCTTTCACTACCCTGAAACTCTTCTAAATATCCTCTTAGTTGTTGATGAGCGTAAAATAACCTAGATCGGACTGTTCCTACGGATACTCCTAAGATACTGCCTATCTCGGCATGAGCCATGCCTTGGATATCAAACATGGTAACTACCGCTCTATGATCTTCTGACAACAACATCATCGCTTTGTTCAATTTTTTTTGAAGTTCGTTGATATTAATCTGCCTTCTCGGGTTCGATCGGTGACTCGCATCCACAAATGCAGGGTCGTTTTGCACCCCCGTATCGATGTCATCAAGGCTAGAGGCAGCACGCCGCTTACGCTTTTTCAAAAAGTTCAGCGTCATATTCGTCGCTATGGAATAGATCCAAGTATAAAACAACGAGTTCCCACGGAACTTACTCACTGAACGATACGCCTTCGCAAACACATCCTGCAGTAAATCATGAGTATCATCCTTATTAGAAGTCATATGATAAACCAGCCCATACAGCTTCTGACTATACTTTGTCACCAGCTCATCAAACGCCTGTGTATCTCCACTCTGCGCTAACTGCACTAAATGAAGGTCAGGGTCCACACGGGCACCTTGTTTGGGTTCGGCTCGTTCATCCATAGAAGTGATTGATTTTACTACTGCTTGTTTTACATCAACATCCTTCTCGGATTCAAGAGCATTGATCGAGATACTAGCCATATTGGTTTTATGTTAAGACACATAGAACACTAATCTGTTCAATATTCATCCACTTTTTCTGAAAATCCACCTCCCCTAAACAAAAAAACCCACAAGAGCAAGCTCTGTGGGCTTAGAAATGTTATCTTACGTAGAGCAATTACTGCGTAAGTGGCTTACTAAGGATCACACGGTCACCCGGTCGGATTCTCATTCCTGAGGCCAAACTAGAATAGTCAATATTAGCCAGAACTCTACCAGCTTCCTGCTCTATAGCATTGATTGTAAGTCTACCAATATGCTTACTTCCGCGTATCACAACCAACTTTGAATCTTGATTAATCACTGCATCTGCATGTGGTTTAACCACCACAAAGCCCCACTCACTATCTACCGCAGTAATCAATGAGGACACCCTATTAGAGTCTAAATTCTTGCGTCGCTTCAATTGAGACAACATGAAGTCATTCAGTATAGCATTATTCTCCTCAACAGCTGATGAAAAGACACTCACCTCCTGCTCGAGAACCACATTATCCTTATTCAGATCCTTCTTCTTATTCTCAAGATCAGTCACAAATGACTCCACTTGATCTAAAGGGATATTCTCTCCCTTAAAAGCCTCCTTAATCTGGTCCAGAGCTTTCTGAACTTCATCCTTCTGGCCTACAAGATCCGCTAGATCGTCGTCATA
>JALZVD010000037.1 GCA_023300205.1 Akkermansiaceae bacterium
CACATCGGCGACTACGACACCTGCTACAAGATGAACCCGCCCCTGCGCACCGCTGCTGACAATGCCGCGCTCCTCCAGGGTCTCAAAGACGGCCATTTCCGAATCATCGCCACCGACCACGCCCCGCACACCGATTTTGAAAAGTCACAAGCTTTTGCCGAAGCGCCGAACGGCATCACCGGACTCGAGACCGCCCTCGTCTCACTCTTCGACCGCTTCATTGATAAAGGCGAATTCGGCTGGGACCTCATCGTCAAGCGCTACTCCGCCGAGCCCCGCCGCATGATGCGCCTGGAAGTCGCCGAAGTGGCCGAAGGAAAAGCGGTGGACCTTATCGTCTTCGATCCGAATGGCGAGACCACCTTTACGAAGGAGTTCATGAAGTCGAAAAGCGCGAACACGCCTTTCTTCAACAAGACTCTCAAAGGCTCGATTGACTTCGTCGCCCTCGGTGATGAAGTGCTGCTTGAGCGCTAAGGGTTTCTGTAGCGGCGGTCTGCTTGTCCTGCCGTAGCCTTGGCGTAAGAGGATGACCGTCGCAAAATTTAGAATCCATCTCCGCCTTGTTGGGCTTCTTTGATTTGTGTATGAGATCAAGTTTCCGAATCGGCATCCAAATTCTTCACCGGGGAATAATACACCAAGACTTGTTTGGACTTGCGAGCAACGAAATACAGAACGACCGAGGCAATCACGCTGAGGACTCCAACGGCAGGATTTGAGGCATAGATCCCGGCAACGATGAAGGCCACAATCAGGGACGACTTCAGCATTCATGCCTTCCACCCTGCGATTGAGGATGAAATCAATGGTGCTAGTAATCCACCAAGACCCATCGAAATCAGAGTCGAATCCGGGGCTCCTGAGCCACGATTCGCGTCAATAATCATACTGATGCCGTATGCAAGGCCGAGCGCTAGAACGAAGGTAAAGACCAACTGCAACCCAAAAGCTTTCCATGACCATTTCATGATTTTATCTGATTTGGCTCGATGGTGAAATCTTGGGCGAAGAGGACCTGGGGTTGGCGCCCCAGGCTATGATGCGATGTCCCTGCAGGACATTTTTAGAGGTTGCTTAGGGAAGGTGGAGCCAGCTTTCTCGAAGTGGATTCCGGTCGACCGGGCTAACAGCTCATCGCTAAGCGCCAGCTCCGCAAACCTAGGCGTGTTCTTGTTTTCCCAGTGATGCTGTCTGTTGTCAGGAGCTTGGAGAGCTCGTGCCCCCTTGTTTTACAGGTCAGGGGTCCGATGATAGACGGAGCGGGGAAATCTCTCCCTCCGGCTTATCATTTGTTGAAGCTCATTCTAGCGGCGGCGTTTGTTGACGAAGGAAAGGAGAGAGATGATGGCGAGAAGCGAGGTAGAGGGCTCAGGATATGGGGTCACATCTGTGATCCCACAAACATCAAGGTATGCGTGCGAGTCTAAGCTCGATAGGTTGAACCCGGGGTTGTCTTCTGGATTATAATTCTGGCTGATATTCATGCCGCTCCAAGTTCCTTCGATTGCAAGCGCTCCATAAAAGTTCATGTCGCCATTGAGTGAATTGAAGGTGATGGATTGGGTGCCGTCTCCGATGATTTGAAAATCGACTCCGGCGGTGCCAAGGCTTTGGTTAGAGTTATCACCCATGGTGACGGCGCTGGTGTCGAAGGTTCCAGTGCCTCCAACGATTTCCAGAGTGTAGTCATTAAACTGCCAAGCTCCCCTGATTCCCATGGCGGCATCGGTGAAGGTCGCTGCAAATGAGAGTTCTTGAGCTACGAATTCTCCAGGACCCATGAAGTTTGGAGGAATGATCCCGAAAGAGCCTGCCGGTCCGGTGGGGGAGTTGCGGAAGCCGATATCGAAGCAAGGGTCTAGGTCGAGGTCTAAAACTCCGGAGGTCGGAGAGGTGAAGACGAGATCGATATTTGTGTTGTCGATATCTTCGCGTTCCCAAATGACGGTTTGCGCTGAGAGAGAGTTGGCGGCGAGCAGAGTGAGGAGGATGTTCTTTTTCATGGTCCGAGAGGCAAAAATAGCCGCCTGCTAACAGGCTAAATTCTCGGTATGATGCAAACCCTTAGCTCTGAATACCAGAAGCTAAGGGAGGTTGCGCGCTTCTGCGTGCTTAAGGGAAATGTAGCTTTACTCGACTATGGAGGAGCTAGGAGAGGCCATCTCCGGGAAGCTTATTTTGAACTCGATCTGATTTGGATCGATGGTGAAATCTTGGGCGGAGAGAACTTGGGGTTGAAACCCCAGGCTATGATGTGATGTCCCTGCAGGACATTCGCTGATTGCTCGGTGGGTAGATCTAGGGTTTCCTAAACCTTTGTTCTATTGTTTCTACGAGGTCGATGATATCCTCGGTAGAGAAGTGAAGCAGGTAGTCGTCAGAGTCGTAATTGGGGTGATCCTCGCCTGTTATGGGATCTACTATCTCGTTCCCTTTATTCCCAGTATGACTGGTTTCGCAGAGGGGGGATTTGATGGGCTGGCCCTTTATATTTTCTTGTTTATGACTTTTCCCGGCTGGCTCTTCTTGGTGGTTGGTGTTCAGTTGGTTCGGAAGATGGATGTGGCCATGGTTAAGTTGGCTATCGGGCTTGTCGTATTGATGGTGGGTGTGTGGATTCTCACCATTCTCGATGAGTTTTTTCCTGATCGCGTCAGTGATTTATTTTTGAGCTTTGGGATGCTGGCTTTGGCAATCGTTGTTTATGCTAAGATTCTTTGGTTTCTCTTCCCAATGATCGGTTTTGATCGGCCTACATTTTCACAGAGCGTGAGTAAAATCGCGATCGGACTCCTCGCGTTGCAATTTTTCACGCTCGTGGGGGGCGTTCTTGATGAGTTTTTTCCCTACGGCCAATATGTAGCCGATATAAATCCGCTGCAGTTTGGTGTGATCCGTGGCTTTGGCCCCCCAGCTGTGGCTTTCATCTTCTACAAAGTCATCGCTGATAAACTAGAGGCCGCCCGTGCTCGGGTCAGCCAAGCGGCGGAAGCATAGTTGTTGAAGAGATCCTCCTTCGAGTTCAGCAAGGCCCAGAAGATGTCTTCTAGCGGGGCGCTTTCCTCGGAGCGGGAGGGCTACGCTAGGATTTAGAGTTTCGCCGGAGGCGTCCACTAGTGATTGAAGAGATACTCCTTCGAGTTGAGGAGGGCCCAGAAGATGTCTTCTAGGATGGCTTGTTTTTCTTTCTCGTCCTTG
>JALZVD010000038.1 GCA_023300205.1 Akkermansiaceae bacterium
CAATCGCCTTCCATCCCCCATGCAGATAAAACACCGCATCATGCGCTCTAGAGTTAAGAATCTTCTCTCGGATATATTGACTACTCCCACACCCATCAGTCTGACAGAACACCACCACCTTTGTCCCTAGTCCCTTCGCCTTAAACAAAGTCATCAACACTTTCTCAGTACCCAGATCCTCATCAGCACTCGCCTCAGCTATCTCCAGTGCAGAGCTCAACTTCACCCTCTTCTCAACAGTAGCTCGAGCATCTACCCACACCACTTCTCCACCCCACTCATCCATCACCTTTCGCATACACACCTCATACTCATCCAGTTCACTCTCTACACAAGGTATATGCCTATCATACTCACCATGGACTAAATACGTCCCCAGCGCACACAAAACCGCAATCACTCCAAAAACCAAACTCTGCTTCAACCAACTCATCAATTTATTTCGTAGTTTTCTTTGGGTGATCTACTAACAAGAACACCTGCACCATCTTATACCGTGGTATCTTACTATCCGTATAAAATTTCAACACCCCCATCGCCGGATCATCAGTCTTCTTCGGAGTCACCTTCACCTTATACTCCCTTCCCTCCTTAACCGTCTCCATCTTATAATCAAACACATCACTAGTCCCAAACCCGTGCTTATGACTCACAATATTAATCGGAGTGACACTCTCATCAGCCACCTTGATACTAAATTCTCTCGGCTCTAAATCCTCCCCCACTTCCCAGACCAAAGTCTCCTTATCCCCAGCAATCAACTTCGGAATCGTCACCCTACACGTAAGAGTAATAGAAGGCTCCCCAACCGCATCCTTATCAGTCTGAATCTTGATCACCTTATCGATCGTCCCACTAAATGTGCCAAACTCTAATACCCCTATCAACAACCCTTTATCCCCAGGTTCAAACACCAAACTATTCTTCTTATCAGGACGCTTCAGTCTAGCTTCCATGCAGCTACAAGGTGCCACATAACTCACTATCTTAACCACCTCATCAGACTTATTCTCAAAATTAAACCCTATATAAACCACCTCCACATCCGGCTTCGTCGTCACCTCCTGAATCTTCTTCTCAAACGTCAACTCCCCAGCTGCCACCACAGCACAACTCAGTGAATAAATTATCAAAACTTCTAGCAACTTCTGGATCATAACCCCATTATAAGACCCATCCCACAGATTACCACACTAATTCTCTCTACACCATGCGACCACAAAAAAAATTTAACCCAAAAAATTTCAAAGCAAAAAAAACGCTCTCTAATGACTCCAAATCAAATCATGCCAAGAAATCTAAAGACATCCCCTTCCACAGAGACTACGAGCTAGAGCTCACCATCGAATCCATCTCTAATCACGGTGATGGACTCGCCCGCATCGATATCCCAGATCAAGACCTCACAGCCTGGGTCATCTTCATCCCCTTCACCATTCCCGGTGAAACCATCCGCGCCCGTATTACCAGTAACAAAAAAAACTGCTCACTCGCAGAACTAGTCCAGATCATAGAACCATCCCCCCACCGCGTCACCCCTCAATGCCTACTCTTCCAGAAATGCGGCGGTTGCCAATACCAACACCTAGACTACCCACAACAACTCCACTGGAAAACCCGCCAAGTAGCAGAACTCCTCAAGCACCTCGCAGGATTCAATAACACCAACCACACAGTAAACCCTGCCATCGCCTCGCCCCAAACCTACAACTATCGCTCCAAACTCACCCCTCATTTCCGCAAACCTTACAACGGAAAAATCTCCAACATCGGATTTGTCTCCAAGAATAACACCAAAGAATACCTAGATATCACCACATGTCCCATCGCCATCCCTGAGATCAACACCGCACTCCCACACATCCGGAGCCAAGCCCACACACTCGCCAAACAATACAAAAAAGACACCACCCTCCTACTTCGCCACTCAGACGGCAAAGTAGAAACGGACCCTACCTCCATCATCACCGAGCACGTAGGAGACCTCAAGTTTCACTTCCTCGCCAGCGACTTCTTCCAGAACAATCCCTCCATCCTCCCTTCATTCACCAGCTACGCCGCTAACCAAGCCACCACATCTGGCAGCCTCTACCTTATCGATGCCTACTGCGGCTCAGGCCTCTTCGCCCTCACCCTAGCCAAGCACTTCCAGAAAGTCGTCGGCGTAGAAGTCTCAGACACCTCTGTCGCTTGGGCCCGCAAAAACGCCAAACTAAACAAGATCAACAACACTGAATTCACCGCAGCCAGCGCAGAAGCCATCTTCCAACAAATCGACTTCCCCGCAAAACAAACCACCATCCTCATCGACCCACCTCGCGCCGGTTGCTCCACAGAATTCCTAGACCAGCTCTTCCTCTTCTCACCCACCACCTGCATCTACATCTCCTGTGAGCCCGCCACCCAAATGCGTGACCTCCAGAAATTCCAACAAGCAGGCTACCACATCCAAGACATCCAACCCTTCGACCTCTTCCCCCAAACCCGCCATCTAGAATGTATCATCACTCTTATCAAAGCAAGCCAAAGCCAATAGCATCAGCAGCCGTAATAAAAACAACACCCTTTCGGGGATCTCATCTCCCCCATTAGAATAACACCTTAAAACTCCTAAGATCGAAAACATTTCATCTTTAAAAAATCTAATATTCCTCATCAGTAAACTTACCAATAACTTATAAGATATTAGGTCACTTTGATTATAAAATAAAACAGAATAAACAAAACACCTGAATCAAGCACAATAATCTTAATATAAATACTTTATAAATATAAAAATCACCAACTAACACTCCAAGATATTACCTTAAAGCTTTTATTTATAACTTATTGACATTTTAATTTTTTTTTAAATAAAATCATCGCGAGTAAACGTGAAGTCGAGTGATTTCACGTTTTCAAACAATAGATATCTAACTCAAAATGAGTAAACTTCTATACAACTACCCGTAAAAAATCGTTATTCACTCGATAATGTTTTTTTAGAAATCCCAAAAATACTATAATGAAAACAACAATATTAATAATTAAATCTCTCGTAGCATTAACAATGGTGACGAGTGCTCAAGTTTACAACTTCAGCTTTGATTCTTCAAATAGTGCTCAAGGCGCAATAATTGAAGGTTACATAGATATAAATACCGATGATCTGTTCGTAACTTCTTGGACTGATGCCGCTGGTGGCATTACATCTTGGACTCCTGCATCTTCAGAACTACCTCTGGTATTTTCCGCTCACGTTCCTGGCATAGGCGGTGTATTCCCCGGCGCAGCATACGATATCACTTCAATTACCCCTGGAGCTTTCAATTTCGATAATGGGGCATTTGCGTTTTATTCGGACAAAACAAATAGCGAGATCAACTGGAATGAAGGAACTTTTCTATCATCATCTCTCAGAACAGTCATCTCTACAGACAATGCTAGCAACCCTTCTACAAATAGTGCATCTATCTCTGTAGTACCAACAGCACCAGATCAGAACGCAGGATATGGTGGAGTGATGACTGTCACACCTGTTCCTGAACCATCTACTAGCATTCTCTTAGCACTCGGTTCTCTTAGTATCATCACACGTCGTAAAAGATAGTGAACTAACTCCATCTACAGGCTCTGATAAAGAGCATTCAGATATCAAACATAACCCTTTCTGGTTTCACCAGAGAGGGTTTTACGTTGAAAAGACTAGCGAAAACTCTTTATCTACTATAATGCCCTACCGACTCAGTAAATGGTCATCATCTCATTTTCATCATATACCCTGTAAGCTCTATATCTGAAATATTTTGATACAATACTCTTATTAGCAACGTAACTGTATAACTACCAATAAACTCTTATGATCAATCGCAGAAAATCCCTACAAATGCTAGCATCCGGTTTCGG
>JALZVD010000039.1 GCA_023300205.1 Akkermansiaceae bacterium
CCCGTCACCGAAACCCTCCCCGCCGCCTTCCAAGCCTACTGGATCCGCTTCACCAGCACAGAAGACACCACCGCCACCGCCCAGCTCATCTACGAGTAGAAGAGAGACCTATAGCTCTTCTCCCGCATCGTAAAAGCGGTGCCACTGATTATCAGCAACGGTCTCTACTTCTTATGCACCAGAGGAGATCGGCTTTGATCAATGTCACGACTTTTTTACTTGAGAAAGGTATCAATCGGCACCAAAGTCTCTTTAGTAAATGAGTTTGAACCGCCAAACAGCACCTCCGGGTATCAGGCTCATTATCCTCACCTGTCTTCGTGACGAGAACTACTTCATCTACCCTGACGGCCAACGTCACCTCAACAACGTAGGCATCCGAGCGAGTTACATTATCGAAGACTTGATCGCAGAGCTTGAAGAATACGAACTCTTTAAATTCCCAGCATCACCTTACAGCACTAAGGAAAAGTTCGATTACGTCATCCCTTACGATGACTCACCCTTCTTGGTTTACGTGAAAATGACACCAGAAGACACCGACCCACCTTTCCTCTACTTAACCTTCCATAGCCACAACATCCCGGGGAAACCACTTCCCCGAATCCCACTCGATCCAAAGCCATGAAAACACACAAGGCATCCTCATCAGCTCACGCTATCCCCTGCCCATCTTGTGACAGCGGGACGCTAATCTCGTGCGAGCGGAGCTTCGAGACGAAAGCCGAAGGCGTCAGCTACACCATCTCGGACATCTCGATGCGATGCTGCGACCACTGCAACGAGTCCCTAGTCACCCCAGAAGGATCGCGACAGATCGACGCCTTCCTCGACCGAGCCACCGGTGCGCTTACGAGCGAGGAAATCCTCCTCTTCCTCGACCGTTACGATCTCACCCATCGAAAAGCTGCCCAAATCCTAGGCATTGGTGAAAAAAATATCTCCCGCTGGCTCAACGGACGGCAGCGCGTCTCCGCCTCGATGAGTTCCTACATCCGTGTCCTCATCGCTCATCCCGCCGCTTTTGAAACCCTCAAAAACAAGCAATGGGAGAACCCGGCCCGCAGCCAATCCTTCCCAACAGAAAAGCGGCAACCAGATGCCGCTGAAAAGGAAATCATCAAGCTCGTTGACTACAAGACCCTCCACAAAATCGGCCTTGTTCCTAATACACGTAAAGTGAGTGAGCGACGCACCGCCATCTGCCAGCTGACCAGAGTCCCCGATCTCATCACCTTAAAAAAGGAATATGATGCTAACCCGAAGAAGATCGCAGCCTTCAAGGACACCAAACAAAAATACAACGCGCTCAATGGAGGTCTCTGGATCGAGCTTGGCGAACGCGCCGCTCGCGCCCTCCCAACGGCCCCTTTCAGTCGCGAGAAACTCGAGGGCCTCATCGAAGAGCTCCGTCAGCTAACCCGCCACGAGCCACACACTGTCTTCGCTGAAGTGCAGAAGAAACTCGCCTCTACCGGAGTCGCGCTCGTCATTATCCCCAAGCTAGAAGGCAGCGCCTTTCGTGGCTGCACCCGCCTCCTCCACCCTGCCAAGGCCATGATCGCCCACTCGCTCAAGTTCAAGACCGCCAGCCAATTCTGGCGGGTCCTTTTCCACGAGATCGCCCACCTCATCCTCCATATCAATTCTCCCGAGGATTGCTTCGATGAATATGACACCCAATCAGACGACCCGCGAGAACGCGAAGCCGACGAATGGGCCGACCAGACCCTCGTCTACACCGATAAACTCACCGCCTTCGACGCACGCCACCCTAAGCCCAGCATTTGGGATCTCGCCCGCTTCGCCCAAGATCTCGAAACCTCCCCGGCAATCATAGCCGAGATCATCAATCAAAACCGAGGCGAAGAGATTTTCAACTTCGGCTACCTCCGCAAAGAAGGCCTCTTCCCTAGTATTTCCGCCGAAGCTGCTGAAAAAATGTGGCAACCCTCCCGTGATCTCATCATAAACAGTGAAGCCACCTCATGACCAAGCGCACTCGGCAAAAGCTCAAAGCCCGACTCTAGGGAGACATCCTCCTCAGAGTCTAAAGCAATCTAGAAAAACAGCTCTATTCAGGACACCCACGCTGCCACCAGCCAGGCTGAGAAGATTAAAAAGTAAGCACCTTTCTTAGGTCTCAAAAATTCTCGATCGATTCACTTTTCGGGGAAGCTGAAAATATCGAATCTATTTGAGCTGACCCAAAAACATTGAATTGAACCTCCTAACTCTTCTGCGAGCTTCATCTCTGCGCGCGTAAACACCTTCACCACTTTGAGTCTCTTCGGGAGATGTTGGTTTGGTCGAAAGAAAAATTGCAAAGGTAAAGCTGAAGTATCAAATGAGCCTGTCTTGGCAACTTCAGAAATCTGGGCTTCATTCAGTTCAACAGACCTCATTCCCGAAGGTGAGATCGGGATTTTTCGCTTGCCTGTAACAGGAAGACTTGGGTCTTCAAACTTCTCAAAGAAAATCGCTCCAACTTGAGGATTCAGTAGTTTTTCAGACAAAGCTTGGATCATCCCCCCTATTCGTTTGCGGGTCTCAACATCCACTTTTTTTCCTATGTTTCCTGAAACGAGAAGTGTTTGTCCTAAATGGTCAAATTTCGAGAGGAAGCCTGAAAATCTCTCGTCATCTGCCCAGCCCAGCCCTTGTGTGAAATAGGAATTATTCGCAACCTTACGGAAGATGATCGCGTCCCATGAGTCTCCCTGACCTCGTGCATCTTTGAAAATCGAAATATTAATTCGAAATCCGTCAGACTCTGGAACCGACTTATAAAATTTAATCATTCCTGGTCTTACTCCGGGGCCGCGACCAATCCGGTCAAAGACCTTTTTACAGTTCAATTTGAGTGAGATCTTTGTGCCCTCACCTGTCATGGTAACGATCTCTCCCTTCCGCTGAGTTGTCGCGTCTTTCTTAGCCATCATCCCCCAATCGGAGACAACCTCCTGTAGAATAGGGCGCTTAACCTCCTCACCCCTAACTTTAACGGTCACCAAGGCGATAATTCCTAAAATCATTGCAGGCAGCTTAAAGCCGTCAGCGATTACCTTCATATTATTGAGTTAATGCTCCACATGAGATCTCTTGTCTGTTCAATCGGATGCACCACAAGAGAGTCCGTCGGGAGGAAACTCAAATACTGGGAAGACCTCTTGCAGCACCCCGGCCTCCATGCGAAAAGTCCTCAATGCCACTGCCAACCTTCCGACCTCTCTTACTCATC
>JALZVD010000040.1 GCA_023300205.1 Akkermansiaceae bacterium
ATCTCGTAGTCTTCCATGTTATCCGAGATTTCAACTCCTAGTTCCTGACATTTGGTGCGGTGTTGTTCTTCTGTGAGGTCGAACCAGTCATTACCAGCGACTTCTTTGATGAGTTCGTGGTATGGTCTGCGCTTCCATGGGCGTTCTAGATTGATAGTGCGGAGGTGGTTGCCTTCTGTGTCCTTGTGCTCGATTTGTAGGCCACCACAGAATTTCTCAGCAAGGTGACAGGTCATTTCTTCAACGAGGTCAGCCATTTGCTCGAAGTCTGAGAATGCCCAGTATGCTTCTAGCATTGTGAATTCAGGATTATGACGGCGTGAGATGCCTTCGTTTCTGAAGTTTCTGTTGAGTTCAAAAATCTTAGTGAATCCACCGCAGAGTAGTCTCTTGAGGTGGAGTTCTGGAGCTACTCTGAGAGTGAGTGGCATGCTGAGTGCATTATGGTGAGTCTCAAATGGCTTAGCTGCAGCGCCGCCAGCGACACTGTGAAGCATTGGTGTTTCTACTTCAAGGAAGTCACGTTGATGAAGGAAGCTACGGATCTCAGCGATCATTTGAGAGCGCTTAATGAATAGGTCTGCGCTTTCTTGATTCGCCATTAGGTCGAGGTGACGCTTGCGGTATTTTGTCTCGCGGTCAGATACCCCATGCCATTTGTCCGGCATTGGGCGAAGTGCTTTTGAAAGTATGGTGAGTTTTTCTACTTTTACTGATGGTTCACCTTTGCCTGTGGTGAATGTTTCACCTTCGATGCCAACCCAATCACCTAGGTCCATTAGCTTCCAAGCTTTCCACTCTAGTTCGCTAATGCCTTTTTGGTTTAAGTATCCTTGAATACGGCCGTGTACATCACCGATGGTGAAGAATACACTTTTACCCATATCGCGGATTGCAAGTAGACGTCCAGCAATAGTAACAGGTTTGTCATTTTCGAAATTATCTTTGAGCTCTCCGGGGGTGGTGGTGACTGGGAATTTTTGACCATAAGGGTCTATTCCTAGTTCACGAAGTTGTTTCATCTTGTCAGTACGGACTGCGATGAGTTCTTGCTCAGTTGATTGCGTTTCTTGCTCGCTCATAGTGAAGCGGAGACTAGTGGCGTTCAGCGATTTTGCAATAGCAGATTATAGGGAATTGGTAATGCTGCGGTGAAAGCTTACATTCCAACTTGCGGCGTAAAATCTGAGGCTTAGTTGTTTGGTAACTTAATTTTTTTGTTTTTAATCAAGTTAATGAGTGGAGCCTCCTTGTATAGACAAGGGGGCTTTATGACTTATGTAGGGAGTGAAAGTTGACTTATTTAGCTACTTTACGTTCTTTGGAGAATACGTCTCCGGTCGTTTTAGTTGGTAGTTCTTTGAGCCATGTTTTGAGATCTTTAGTTAGCTCTGCTATTACCTCAGGATTTTGCTGAGCTAGGTTCTCTTTTTCAGCCACATCAGAATCTATTCTGTAGAGTTCTATGTTGTTTAGCTTTTGACTGATGACAAGTTTCCATGGGCCTTTAACTACCGCGTAACGGGTGTGTAGTTTCCAGAATAGAGGTTTGGTTCTAGTGGGCATTTTATCACCTTTGAGGATCTTGGTAATGTTTACGCCATCTGGCTTGTAGTCAACGGGCATTTCAGCTCCTGCTATGGCGCAGAAGGTTGGAAGCAGATCCACGGCTGAGATGAGTGAGGTGTCATCAATTTTCCCAGCAGGGATGTGTTTGGGCCAACGGGCTAGAAATGGGACCCCGATTCCTCCTTCGTATAGTGATGCTTTGTGGCCTTTTCTTCCTCCAGTGATACCTTTTGCTGCATTGACTCCCCAACCTGCCCCAGTGGCAGTATCATACTTTAGAGTGAGCTCCTTACCGGATCTACCGCGAGCGGGACCGTTGTCTGAGCTAAATACGACCAGGGTGTTATCAGCAATGTTGAGCTCATCTAGTGTGTCTAAGAGCTCGCCGATGCGGTCGTCAGCATGAGAAAGGACTGAAGCGTAAACTTGGTCTGCTGTGTCCTCGAGATGACGGAATCTCCATTCAAACATAGGGACTGTGTGGAATGGAGTGTGGGGCTCATGCATCCAGAGGTTAAGGAAGAACGGTTTGTTTTCGGCGTGGGTTTTCTTGATGAAATCAATGGACTCTTTTACGTCTTGGTGGACTGGGAGTTGGATTCCTGAGCAGTTGAATGCCCATGCTCTGTCATATCCGTAATTTAGAGGTGCTGGAGAGTCAGGGATCATGTTATTGGAGAGGTGCCATTTCCCAAAGTGTGCAGTTCTGTAGCCTGCTTTCTGGAGCATTTTTGGAAGAGTAGGTGCGTTAAGGTCTAGCCAATCTGGCATGCCTCGTCTGGCATTGCTATCAGGAAATGCAAAGTGGCCATTAATAGCGTAGCGGGCGGGGAAGTGGCCTGTCATGACGGCTGCGCGGCTAGGTGAGCAGACGCCGCTGGCTACGGTGAAGCGTTGGAAGTCTGTTCCTTCTTTGGCGATTCTATCAATATTTGGCGTTTTTATATATGGGTGATCATGGCAACTGAGGTCTCCCCATCCCCAGTCATCAGTGAAGATGAAGAGAATGTTTGGCTTGGATTGTTTTTCTGGAGGGGGAGTTGCTTCTTGAGCTTGGACTCCTGTGAATGAAAATATGAGAAGGCTGGTATTGATTAGTAATTTTTTTATCATGAGATGTTTTTGGGTTAGATTTCTTTATTTGAGTGGCAGTTATTTCAGAGGTTTGAGTATGGAGAAGCGAGAGAAAAATGATGGATCATTTTAAAGGTTATTTTTTAGGTGCTCTATGTGTCTTTAAGAGTGGGGAATAAAGTGAGTGGTTTAGTGCTCATATAGATAAGAATATGAGAGATATAATGATAATAATGGGTATGCTGATACTGTATTTTGCGATGCAGATGTGGATATTGCCTGCGCTAGGAGTGCCTACCTGAATGAAGCCTAAAGAATCCTCAGGTGGGGGATGAGGGGTTCCAAATGATACATTACCGGTCGGTGATGAATGTGATAAAGTAAAGAAGCATGCTGATACGTCTGAGGGAGATTCTTATTAAGGGCAGTTAGGATTGGAGATTTTATTACTTCATCATGTAGGATGGCTTCCATGGAGTTTTTCCATTTTTTTTAGGTTGAAGGAACTTGGCATCTTTTGCTTGATACCATGCGTGGAGTTTTGCTCTCATAGCGGCGGCTTTTTCAGGTGTTTGCTTTGAGAGGTCATTTAGTTCTCCGATGTCTTTTTTGAGGTTGAAGAGTTTGAAGGTTCCGTCTTCGTAGTTTTCTAGGAGTTTGTAGTCGCCTTCTCTGATGGCTCCTCCGGGGATTCCACCTTGGTTACTGTAGTGAGGGTAGTGCCAATAGATGGCGTCTCGGTCGAGTTCACCGCCTTCGAGTAGGGGGCGGAGATTTACGCCGTCTATTTCTGGTTCTATGGTGTAGCCTGCTGCGGTTGCGATGGTTGGGTAGAGGTCAATTCCTGAGATGGGTGTGGCGGTGACGGATCCTGGTTTTGTTACGTTAGGGTAGCGGATGATCCATGGTTCTCTGATTCCACCTTCATACATCCAGCCTTTTCCGCCGTTGAGTGGTTTGTTGCTGGTGGGTGAGCCCTCGGAAGTGGAGAGTCCGCCGTTGTCTGAGGTGAAGACGATGATGGTGTTGTCCCATTTTTCTTCAGCTTTTAGTGTGTCGATTACTGAGCCAATTGCGATGTCCATGGCTTCTACCATTGCGGCGTAGGTTGTGTGGGTTTGTTTGACTCTAATTTTATTTGTTTTACCACTTGCTGAATCGATAGTTTCAAAGTCTTCTTTTGCTTTTTCATGGCCTATTTTTTTTGCTTTTTCTTTATACTTTTGAATGAGGTCTTTGCGCCCCATGAGAGGGGTGTGGACTGAGTAGAATGAGAGGTAAGCGAAGAAGGGTTGGTCTTTGCTTTCTTTAATGAATTTAGAAGTTTCTCTGGCTAATCTGGCGGGTAAGTGTTCACCGTCAGGGCTTTCTTCTTTCATTTCTGGGTTATTGAACGGGGCGAAGTATTTTTTTCCTGTGTATGGGCCACCTCTGTCGTGGCCGCCGATGTTGATGTCGAAACCTTGATTTTGTGGGCGGAAGTTTTCACCGTAACCTAGGTGCCATTTTCCTGCGAAGAATGTTCTGTAGCCTTGATGTTTTAAGGCTTCAGCGAGTGTGGTTTCTTCTAGTGGGAGTTCGGATACGAATGGAGCAGGTGCAAATTTTCCGCTTCGTCCAGGGCTGCCTTTTCTAACTGGAAAGAAGTGAGTGGTGCCGATGGTGGTAGGGTATTTACCAGTGAGCATGCTTACGCGTGATGGTGAGCAAACTGGGCAAGTAGCGTATCCTTCTGTGAATAGCATACTTTCTTTTGCAAGGGTATCGATGTTTGGTGTTTCGTAGAAGCAGTTTGGATTATTTATTCCGATGTCCATGTATCCGAGATCATCTACTAGGAAGACTAGGACGTTAGGTTTCTCGGCGGCAGTTAGAGATAGGGCGGCTCCGAATGAGAGTAGTATTGAGGTTAATACCTTCATGTTAGGAATTATTTTTTCTTTTTATAAGTGTTGAGTAACTGGCGCATTTCTTTGACGATTTCTGGGTTTTCATTGTAGATATTTTGCTTTTGAGTCACGTCGGCTTCTAGGTTATAGAGTTGGGCAGGGGGGGTGTTTTTTATGATTTTGCCATTCTTTAGGTCGCTGTTTTCACGACCGATGTGAGCGATGGCTGGTGGGCCTGAGAAGGTGTGTCCACGGGGTCTATTCCAGCCTCCTCCGCCTTTGGCGTCGATGAACATCCATTTGCCCTTACGGATGGCAAGGTTTTGCTTTTTGTTAGGAGCGATGAGTAGGTGGTCACGGATTTGTTTCTCAGGAGAGCCTAGGAGAGCTGGCAGGATGTTGATGCTGTCTTTTTGTTGCTCTGGTGAGAGTTTTTCTCCAATGACGGCTGCGAATGTAGCAAGAAAATCAATGTTAGAGACGAGTTGGTGAGATGTGGTATTTGGTGGTATTTTGCCTGGCCACTTTGCGATGAATGGGACGCGGTGGCCTCCTTCCCAGACGCCGAATTTGAATCCGAGGAGGTTACCGTTTTGGAAGTGTCCTTTGTCGAATGCTATTTGTCCGCCTGCGTTAAACATACCACCGTTATCGCTAGTGAAGATGATGAGGGTGTTGTCGCTGAGGCCTTTCTCTTCGAGGGCGGTTACGATTTCTCCTACCATCCAGTCTAGTTCTTGAATGAAGTCTCCGTAGAGTCCGATTTCGCTCGATCCTTTGAATTTAGGAGCAGGAGTGAAGGGGTGGTGAATGTGTGTGGTGGCGAGGTAGAGGAAGAATGGATTTTCTTTGTTGTCCTCGATCCAGCTGATTGCTTTCTCTGTGAAGGTGGGTGCTATTTCTTCTTCGATGAAGAGTTGGTGAGCTTTATCTGCTCCGTTGAATGCGTTGTTGCTGCGCTGGCCAGCTTCATGAGGGAGCTTAGGCATGGGAGTACTGTCTACGGCGTTTCTGCCAAGATAATTGAGAGGGTCACTTGCTACTGAGCCGATAAGTTTATCATTTTCGACATAGACGTATGGTGGTGCACTGTTGACTACAGGCATTCCGAAGTAGTAGTCGAACCCTAGGTCATTGGGGCCCGGGCTGAGTGGTTCTAGCCAGTCATTTGTGCCATTTTTAAATCCGAGATGCCATTTACCTATGCAGGCAGTTTTGTAGTTTTTCAGTTTAAAGGCATCTGCAACGGTGAAGGTGTCTTGAGGGATTAGGAGGTGAGAGGTGATAGCGCTGGGACCCCAAATGCCTTTGCCACCTTGTGCTTTTGAGGGGTATTGACCTGTGATGAGGGCATAGCGAGATGGGGTGCAGACTGCAGATGCGGAGTGTGCGTCTATGAAGCGTTTTCCGTTAGTGGCGAGTTCATCGATGTTTGGAGTTTTGACCTTAGTAGCGCCATAGCAACCGAGGTCACCGTAGCCGAGGTCATCGGCAAAGATGACGATTACATTTGGCTGTTTGTCAGCGAATGCTGTTAAAGAGCTTAGTCCGCATAATAGAGAGGCTAGATAGTATTGTTTCATACTTATGTTATACCTATGTGAATGATGAAATCCTACATAAAATAATTAATTAAATGAATATGAAGAGGTGGATTACTGATATGTTAAGCAGTTAGATGAGGTCTTCATCCCCTGGGACGGGGGGGATGAGGTCTTCTCTTAAGAGGAGGCGTTCGATGTTAAGATCATCGATGAGGTCATGTGCTGTTTGCTGGATGATAGAGCAGTAGGGAGTGATTCTGTCTACTTCAGCAATGGTGCAGTGTGCCATGGTGGATATGATGTCTGCGTCAAATTTTTCTTTTTCGAAAATATTGGTGATACGGAAGATGACGCGTTGTCTGTCTAGGTCGTATTCTAAGCCACCGAGGTTCATTTGTTTGTTAGCCCTGTGGAGTAGTTCTAGGAGGTAGGGTATTTTTATTTCATCCATGGGCATGGCTGTTTCACCGACGATGCTGAGCGCATTGAGCTGGGTGAAGGCTTGGGCGAATACTTGGACGCGGGTGTGGTGAGCGTCAAAGGCTGTAGAGATGACTTCGCGGCCTTCGATGATTTCGTGTTGCCAGCCTTGCTGGTTAAAGGCGTCTGAGACTGATTGAGTCTGGAGTGATGGTGGTCGCATAAGAGTGAATTATCTAGGGGTGAGGCTGAGTGGCTCTCCGTAGACATTTGTGGTTGCCCATACGGTGTCACCAGATTGATAGGAGTTGCTGCTGTTGTTAATGAATTTGTGAGATTTGCCATTGATTTGGACCAAGATTTCTTGAGCGCTTTTTTGGCGGATCTGGGTTTCTGCTGTGCTTCCGGCGCGCGAACCGAAAACGCTGGCGGCTATGGATCCTACGATGCGGCCTGTACCGGATCCTATTTTTGAACCTCCGAGGGATCCACCGATGCTGCCTATTGTGCTACCGATGCCGCTATTCTTTGATACGGTGATAGGATTACTGTGTTGGATGATTCCAGCTTGTTTGTTTACTGCTGTTGTTCTGTGAGGAGCTTTGGTAACTGAAGAGTTTTGTGAACAGCTGGATAGGAGAGCGATGATGATGGAGGAGGAGATTGTGAAATATGTTTTAGGAAGTTTCATGATTACATTATACTAGCGAATGGGGCGAAATACGATTTTATTCCTCATCGAGAGAGATGCGAGGGAATACAGGCTTAGGCTTGGCGACTTCTTGGCCGACTGGGATCATGCCCCATTTGAGGTCGTTGATGTTAACGTCTGCAAGGAAGTCGGCTTTGAGTTGGTTCTGGATACGCTGGCAGGCTGCAGGGATGACTGGTTTAAGGAGCACTGAGACGATGGCGACTACTTCTGTAAGATGGCCGAGTACTGTTGTTAGTTCTGCCATTTTGGTTTCATCTTTTGCGAGTGACCATGGAGCTTGTTTGTCTGTGTATTGATTACAGAGTGTGATGTATTTGATGACTACTTCGAGGGCTTCAGAGATAGCGTAGCGGTCCATTGCTTCTTTGTATGCTGCGATGGTTACGCCAGCTTGCTCACGGAGTTCTTGACTGG
>JALZVD010000041.1 GCA_023300205.1 Akkermansiaceae bacterium
CTTGTTGGATTTCCTCTGGGGTGAGGGTGTTGCCGTGTTTTTTTCCTCCCATGAGGCGGTTGAAGCGTGTTTGGGTGGGCTTGTTGGGGTGTGGGAGGCTGAGGTTGTGGCCGAGTTCGTGGGAGCAGGTCCGGGCGATGGAGCCGATTTTGAATGAGCCCTCTTCTTTGAGTTGGAATTTGATGGGGGGCTTTTGTCCGCGGAAGGGCTTGTCGGTCCAGACTCCGGAGATGGCCCAGTTGCCACCCATCGCGGCGACTCCTTGGGTGGTTTCGCCCATGTATGGGAAGAGATAGAGATTGTGGACCACCGGGTGGCCGTAGCTTGTCCGGCAAAATCTACGGATGATGGGGACGCGCTCGGAATAGGATTCTTCAGGGGTGCTTCGCTTGGCAGTTTCGAGGTAGGAAATGGCTTTGGCTCGATTGGTCAGATCGGCAGCGGGTTGTGCTTGGATGCTCTCGAGGACCCACTGGATATTGGCGGGTTTCCAGATGCGATTGATCTCTGGTAAGATTTGTTCGCGGAACTGAAGAGGGGAGACCCAAGTGGACGTGCTTACTCCTTTTTTCTGGAGCGTGAGGTCGGTGATGAGGCGGACGCTGAGGGGTAGCTGGATGAGTCCATCGGGAGCGGTGGGGATTTGGGTGAGGTCGGCGAGGGTTAGTGCGGGGTGCTGGGTATGAGTGGAGGGGACGTCGGGCTCGGGCTTGCATTTGAACGTTGTGAAAAGAACCAGTGCCAAGAGCAAGATGAGGGCCGTGAAGAGGGCTAGTTTTGGCTTAGAGGCAGATTTCATGATGGGGTGATTATGCAATTTGGGGAGGGCGTTGGAGAGGTTTAGAGCAGGGGGAGTCCTGTCATCTCGCGCAAATTGAGGGTGCCTCTAGCTGTGAAATATGATCAGCGTTAAGGGTTAGATTCCCCAGAGGTTGATCCACACTTTAGTTTGTGTTTCGTCGGTGATGAGGTCGTAATACCAGTTCCTATCGTCGACCGCGCGGTGGTAGATGGTTCCCCCTGGGTATTTTTGAAGGAGTTTTTCGAAGTTCTGATTTGAGAAGCTATCTTTCTGGCTGAGCTCTAGCTCGCGGATGAGTCGTTGGGTTTCCTCTGGAGTGGTGGTGAAGACAAAGGTGTGGGAGTGATCAGCCAGTCCGCCTCCGTAGTGGTGAAAGCGGGATTCGGAATAGGTTTCAGGGAAAGTAACATTCGTGATTTGTTCGAATCGCTCCGGGGAGGTGGGTTGGGTGAGGACGCTGGAAGTGACTAATCCGATTGCTGGGGAAATGATGATTAACTTGAGCCATCCTCGGCCTCCTCGCTTGTTGAAGATTCTCAACCAGATGGCGTTCCATAGGAGTGCGGCAGCGAAGATGATGAGGAGGGGGACTACTGTGAAGGCTAGGATGAAGATCATGGACTCGAACCCATTCCAGAAACCGGACCATCGGAGTCCTTGGTCCACTCCCAGTGCAGCGAGGATCAAAGCGGTGAGGAGGAAGGTCCACCGCCATATTGGGAGTCTGGGTTGGTCCTCGTTGTCTTCGGTCATGGTGAAATTTAATGGAAAGGAGGGAGGGGATCAAACTCGCAATGCGAGGCGGAATAGGCGGTGAGATTCGACGTAGGTATTAGATTATGCACGTATCGCAGAGGTAGCCTAACATGCCGAATTCTTTCAGCGGTGGCGCGATCCGAACCTTAGAGGGGGGGATCTTCTCTTTGCAGCGCGTGCAACGGATGTGGAGCTCCGGCACAGAGAGATGGAGGCCCAGGCAAGCGGGAAAGACGGCGTTATTTCCCGAGCGTAAGCGTATGCCAGTGATGAGATCGAGTCGAAGGTCAGCGAGCCCTGCCCAAAATTCGCCAATGAGGGTCAAGTTTGGCTGCACTTCCTTCACTAACCGGATAGCGCCGTTGTAACCGAGATGCAACTTCTTCAAATGCTCGGGTTCATTGAACTCTTTGGTATCTGGCTGACTGACATGAGCGATTAGTAAATCCACATCTTGTAGTTGCTTGGAGAGATTCGCAGAATACTCCCCGTCTCCGGTATATCCGATTGTGAGGGCTGTGGTCCCATCTTCGTCTAGTAATCTGATTCTGAGACCCATCGCATGAGGGACGTCCTTGCCGTGTTCGACAGGGAAGTGCTCGATTACGAATGGCAGGCCATCTTCTTCTAACCATCGCTCGCGCTCATAGTCCGATCGGCTGAATTTATGGGGGCTTCCTCTGTGTTTCGGTGAGTTGTCTTCAAAGAGAGCCGCGGTATCCTCGTCCATAGCGAAGAGAAACTTGGGAGAGGGCTCGGCTACCCGAGCGATCTCGTAGCACAGATTGTCTAAGGTGCTGAGATCAGCATTATGATCCGGGTGATTGTGCGAGACCACAACGGCGTGAATGTCGGTGGCGTGCAAGCCAGCTTGATGAAAATTATCGAGAAAATCAAAACCCGGATCGATGATGAGTCCTTTGCCAAGCCACTTGAGGAAATATCCGCCGCCACTCCATTGGCAGTCTTGAGCACCTTCCAAAAGAGTGACGGAGCTACTCCACCCACGCAGAATACTGAGACCGTCTGGTGCTGGCTTGTGGTTGCTCCCGAGGTATTCTTCATACCGAGTCTTTCGATTCATAAGAGCCTCCTTCATCCTTCCTTCGGGACCATCTTCTAAGGAAGGCGGGGAAGGTGTCGTGAGCGCGGTGTCTTCAGGATCCGGTTCGAATCCCCGCTCGGCAGCATCAATCGTGGAAAGAATGATTTTTGCTCGCGAATGTTTGTGTTCGTTGTCGGCCTGCTCAAGCACTTGGGTAACTTGCTCTTTGGCTTCAGAATGTTTCCCGTCATAATGTAGAGCGAGGGCAAGGTTCAAACTGGTCATTTGCGTTACCTCGTGGCCGGGGGAATCGAGAGCTTTGCGGTAACAATCGACAGCAGAATCGAACTCCTTTTTTTCGGAGTAGGCGATGCCCATGTTGTGCCATGCATTTCCGGGCCTATCAAAAATGGGGGAATCGAGAGCTTGCTGATAGCACTCGACGGCAGAACTCCAGTCTTTCAGCCCGTGGTGAGCCACGCCTATTGTGAATTGAAGTTCCCCCACCAGTAATTCTGGAAGTTCGAGCGTTGAAAGAGAGTCTAACGCGTTCTGAGTATCATCTTGGTAGGCAAGGAGAAGTCCGGCGAGAAGTTCATTTCCCCAAGACCACTTTCGTTCCTTTGCAAATTTCAGTGCGGATTTGTGATCTTGGTCTGTTGCTTTTGCGCTTTTCCTCTTTTTCCGATGAGAAGCTCTGGCTTTCCAGAAAAGGTCCTTGAAGGTTTTGATGTCCTCTGGGGAAGAAGCTGGTGAGACACGTTTTTTAGAACCCACGCCGAAGTTACTAACCGTTTTAAAATGATATTTGAAGACAAGAGTGAGGTTGTTGGCTCAATCAGTTCTTATTACTGTCGCTAATTCTGAGCGGTATTAGACGATTCTGATACTGGCGGTGTCGTTGAGGCCGTGCGCGGCCCCAAGGGTATTTCGCTAGAGTGGATTTGGCTTATTGGTGAAGGTTTCGTGGGATCTTCGGGGCGGGGATGTGGGGGAAATGAA
>JALZVD010000042.1 GCA_023300205.1 Akkermansiaceae bacterium
GAAAACCCAAAAAACGTCTACTTCCTAGACCCCCATCTCTCCGCCCTCAACCAACACCGCGAACTCCTCGACCGCTGGGGCACCCCCTTCATCTTCCACTCCCTCAAAGCAGACCTCATGGACATCCGCTCCCCCGGCCCAGACCGCAAACCCTGGACCACCGACGACCTCACCCTCGGCTACCAAAACGCCGAAGCCGAACTCCACCTCAAACCCCACGGTCGATAAGGCTTTAGTTCGAATCCTGCACCCGTAGCCTCATGAATCTCTTCGGCACGGCTATACCAGTCGCTTGGAAGCGACGCTCGCCCGCGACCTCGCCGAGATACTCAACCTCGCTTGGATCGGAACTCCAGTTCTCAAGATCTTCCGAAACCTCAACTTGGTAGGCAACGGACTCAGCAGCTGGATTAATCACAAAGGAAAAGACAGTTCCATCTCCTGAGTAACTCGTCGCCGCATAGGCCAAAAGATCCCCTCCCACAAAAGGCAAGGTTCCACCACTGCCCCCAGGCGAAGCAGCCCCAGATTGCCAATTGACAGGCTGACTAGGATCAGGATTCCCCATTGCGTTGATCAAGAGAAGACTCGCACCAGAACCATCAGCAGCCATCGGCCAAGGATCAGCATCGCTGTAAGTGAAATCTTGAATCACGAGACCATTAGCCGCCGTGATCACGATTTGTTCCCCACTGTTTCTAAGGCTTTGAAGGCCATACTCTCCGGCGATCAACCTTCCTGATCCATACCGAAATTCAAAGGCTGCAATATTCTTCACCAGCAGCACCCGCTGCCCCGGCGCAAGTTCTAAAACTCCAAAGGTGAAGTCGAATGCATCACCCACCACAACATCAGCCAGTTCAATCGGACTCACTCCGATGTTCATCAATTCTAAATATTCAAATTGTTCCTCATCCGCAAAACCAGCCGCGATCTCAGCTTCACTTGAAAGCGTGGGGTGATACATAATCTCAGAGATCACGAGACTCCCCGCTGCCGCCGGCTCGCCGATGATGAAGCTCCCAGTCAGTGGCCCACTCCACTCACCGCCACTCAACACTCGGGCGGTCACTGCTGTCGTCTCCGAAATAGGAATCGCTCCGCTGTAACTCGTCCCCGAAATCCCACCGCCCGAAGCACGCGGATCACTTCCATCAGTCGTGTAGTAAATCGTCCCACTGCTCGCCGTCAGCGTGAGATCAAATGGTCCGCTATACTCTCCCGGCGCATTAAAAAAGTCAGGCTTTGCCGTGAACTGTGTCTCCACCCAATCGAGGCGATCCCCAATCCAATCACGCAGATAATCCACGTGTTGATCGTAAGTCGGAAAAGTCAGATGACTCCGCGTCACATTTGCCAGTGGCCACGGGCCCGCTGGCGCAAAATTCCGATCCTTGGCTTCGTCCACCTCGGCCGCCATTTCATCAATGATCGTGTTCAAAAAGGGTTTCGTCAAAGTCGTCTCCATCAGCTCCTGCCATCGATCGATGTAGAGCTGCATGAAATCCGGATCCTCGAAAAGGCGCTCCCAAAATGCTCCTCTTCCCCCAATTGGTCCACCGCGCCATCCCTCCGGATCATCTTCACCCGAGGCCTGGGTGTTTCCAAACGAACGGTCAAAATCCCAGAGGGGGCCATTGACGATTTTGCCGTCCTTGTCCTTGTGATAAAAGGTGCTGAAGACGTAGGAATCCACCTCCTTGGTCAGCTCTTGGATCACATGCATATCGATCCAGCTAGGAACATCGATGTAAGCCGCATAGCCCGTGAGGGGATCGATAAATGATGCGCTATCAAGCGCGGTCTCAAAGTCTCGCAGATAATTTTGCAGATAATCCCGCTGCGCCGTCGTCACTGAATTTTCATTCGGGTAGACGATCGCAAAATTCCCCTCATTAGGCGTGCTCACATTCACATCACCAGGATCAGACTTATCCTTTTTAAAAATAAAGCCGCCCGTGATGTCCGGCTCCGTGTTCTCCGTCGACTCCAACCTGGAAATATCCACTCGGTCATTACCACGGCGAATTCGCTCAACCACCAGGTAGACACCACGGTAGTCATCTTGCGTGATCTCTCCGCCACCTTGGTTCAAGAACACCTCGACAGGGCGCGTGCGAGGAGAGTAGCGTCCGATCTCACGGAACAAGCGATGAGGTAGCTGCTCACGAATAAAAGTCCGGTCAATCTCGGACGCATGCAAAGCCCAGTCCGATCCCGCCGGCATTCCAAAGAGAGCGACATCCTTATCCTCTCTTTGCGAATCCCGGGTCTCGAAGGCAAAGTTCAGCTTATTAAAGCCACCCAGCTGAGAGCTCTCCCCGCGGACATGCACTCCTGAATTTCCGCTCACACTCGGCACATCAGAAAGAGCAACCCGCCCCGTGCCCACCGCAGGTTCGAACGCCGTAAAAACAGCATCCTGAAAGGTCAAATCATTGCGCTCCAGGGTCGTGTTAAAAGTATCGATCACCAGAATCGGCAGATCACTATCGAAGCCACTCAAGCTACTCTCCGCAAAAAGATAACCCTCCTGACTAATCGGCCCCGGGACATAATCACTGCGGAACACCCCAGCCTGCACCTGAGTCGTGGAGGTGATTGAAAGAGGCCCTGTATAAGCCGTCGAAGATCCATCTGGAGTCGATCCATCGGTCGTATAACGAATCGTCGCAGCCCCATCAGGATGAGTCAGCGCCAAGCTCACCGTCCCCCCAAAGAAAAGCCCGCCCGGAGTAACAAAGGTCACCTTGTTTTTGAGCACGCCTCCTGAAGCTACTACTCCATTGACCTCGCCGGGAGTAGGCGATGCATAAAATCCTTCTTCGCTGTATGAAATGTCCGTGCTCTGCGCCGGGAACACCGGAGCAAACTCCTGCACAATCGTCGTCCCATCCGGACGCACCAGCGCAAGGTAGGAGCCATCCGCATCAATCGTAAAATTCGTGTGCAGCTCTGCTCCCACCCGATCTTTGCTCGAGGAAAAAACCACCAGCCGTTCATCAACCCCTAGCACTCTGCCAGGAAATGACCACATTGGTAGAAAGAGAGCATCATTCGTCAACTTGTAACCTGCGAGATCGAGAGCGAACCCGCTATCATTATGAATCTCGATCCAGTCCGAGCGCGCGCCATCTTCATCCTGCAGGCCGGTATCATTTTTCGCCAAAAACTCACTAATCTCTGGATCAACCGTTGCCCCCGTCACCGTGATCGTCACAGAAGAAGAATCGCCTCCATCACCATTGAGGCCATTAAGAGTGTAGGTCGTTGTCGCGGTCGGAGAAACCACCACTGATCCCCCACTCTCATCCACTGCGCCCACACCTGTAATCGTCGCGCTCTCCGCGTTGAAAATTTGCCAAGAAAGGGTCACCGGAACTCCGGAAACAATGGACTCATGGTCCGCCGTGAAAGAAGTAATCATCGGAGCCGCTGCCCCCACCATGCGCATACCCTGACCGCTTCCACTCAGCACGATCGAGGCGTCACCACCCGAGACACTCCCTGCCGTCGTCCCAACTCCGCCGGACAATCCCGTGACGTATTCCCAATCTACTCCCCGCACATCCACCGTGCCTTGCGCCGAAAAGGCGGTCATGAATTCTTCAAGATTCGCAGAGTTCCCCGCGCCCAGCGTCACCAAGCCATGAAGGGCCGCGACATCGCCAGCATCAAAGGCTCGATCCCACAGCGCCACTTCATCGAGATCGCCAGTAAATAAATCCACGGGCGCTGCCGGAGTGCTCCGAGTCAGTCCTCCGACCCCGAAGCGAGTCAGCGTCACATTACTCACATCCGTCGCGCTGCTGTTCACTAACGATCCATCAACATAGATCTCTCGATCATCAGTGCCGTTATAGACCCCCAGCACATGATGCCATTGACCATCTCTAACCGATGGCCCTGTCGCCTGGGTTTCAGTGGTGTTTCGAATCACGACTCGCGCCGATCCCCCTTGGATTTTCAAAGAATTGTAGGAATTCCCCGTCGCGGCATCTCCCAGATAGACCATCGTGTCGTTCGCGGTCGACGTCGTCTTTACCCAGACCGACATCGTAAATGGTGTCCCTGAAACCGAATCAAAAGCAGAAGTGATGAAGCTGTCGCTATTGGAACCAGAGAAGGAGACCGCTCCCCCATCGATCCCACCGGTCGGCTGCCAACCAACCGAACCAGACGACCCCAACCAGGTGCCATCATTCCCTTCACCGGAACTGTCACTCGCCTGCGCCCCTGATGATTCATCAAGTGGCCAGTGAACTTTCAAATCTGCCCATAAAGAATGGGAGCAAGCTAAAGCGGCCGCAATCGCGATGAGGAAGGCTTTCATAGAGTTATGGGGGGCAGCAGATCAATTAGCGGCTGGAACGAATGTCACACGATAGAATCCTACTCGAGTCGCAAAACGTGTTGGATTAGAATCTGTGAAAGAGGTCTCCGTCCCGGTCGCCACGATATTATTATTCACCTCATCAGACCAATCTTGCAAATCAGTGCTGAATTCAAGGAGGTAGGTCGAGCCGGGATTACTATTCCAAGTAATCGTCCGCGATCCAGCTCCTTGCTCTATACTACTTATCGCTAGATCATTGGGGCTCGAGAGCATTCCATTTCCGGCGGCGTCCAAGACGATGAATGCGTCACCTGTTGCGACGCTTCCACCGGTCGCGCCCACCGCTCCGGTCAAGCCTGAGACGAAGAACCAAGGAACATCGGCAGCCAGAGCACCGGATTGCGCCTCAAAACCATTCAACAAAGAAGCGACATCGCTGGCATTCAATCCCAAGCCCGTCGCACCACCATAAAGGGCCGCGATTTCTTCGGCGCTGAGGATTCCTCGCCAAAAGCTCGTATCATCCACCATACCATCAAAAGCATCCACCACATTGCCATCTGCACGGTTGAGCGCTCCAATCGAAAAGCGATCAGGAAGGGTGAACACGCCGGTATCCGTCTCAGACTGGCTTACCAAAACACCATCGATATAGATCTCCCTCATCTGGTCGTGGGTAAAAACACCGACGACCAAATGCCACTGATCATCGGCAATGTTGGTCCCATTGATTCCAAAGGTCCCCCCAGCACGACGGGTCAAATTCGAAACCCCGTTCTGCATGCGCAGGGAGTAGTAATCACTTCCGATTCCGGTTCCCAAAACCGCAAAGGTGTCATTCCCCGTGGACGTAGTTTTGACCCAAGTTGCCATGCTGAAGGGATAAGATTCCACCAAGGCTCCTCGCGTCTCAACCGCGACATCATTTAAGTTCGGAAATTGGAGCCCCCCACCCATCAGACCCTCGGTCCAAGTAATGGTTCCTCCGGTCTCTAAAAAGGTGCCATCATTGTCGTTCGCGGCATCAGTCGCCGACATGCCGGCCCCTTCATCAAGAGGCCAGTGGAGAAGGAGCTCGCGAGGCGGAGGAACCGGAAAGACCGTCACCGCTGCTTCCGAGGTCGTCGTTCCGTTGTCGTTGGTCGCAGTGAATGTGTAAGTCGTGGTCTCGGTGGGGTTGACCACCACTGATCCTGTCGGGTCGGTGATTGCTTCCACCCCCTGATCGATCTCGATGGTTGTGTAATTATCCGCATCCCAAGCCAAAGTGACATCCTCGCCCGCATACACGATATTAGGAGTCACCGTGAAGCTCGTCACCACAGGATCAGCGATCACCGTGATCGTCAGTTCAGGACTGAGCGAGCCGATGCCGTTTGTGGCGGTGAGAGTATAAGTGGTCGTTTCCGTCGGAGAAACATCGACCGACCCCGAAGGATTGGCCACTGCTCCGATTCCTTGATCAAGGTCGATCGAGTCAGCCCCAGTCACATCCCAAAGAAGAGTCGTGGTCTCTCCAAGGAAGATCACCAGCTCACTGGCCTCAAAACTATCGATCACCGGTTGCTGCGGATCACTGCTCATCTGCATGCCATTGCCCAGATCGTCCAAGACAATGTAGGCGTCACCAGTGCCAACCGCCCCTCCGGTCTCACCAAAAGCACCCACTAATCCTGTGGCATATTCCCAGGTCCTGAAGGAAACCTGAGCTGTTCCTTGCGCGGTAAAGCCATCAACAAGCGGATCCAGATCCCCAGCATGGCCTGCTCCGATAACTCCCAGCCCATTGAGAGCAGCAGCATCAACAGCGGTAAAGGCGCGGTCCCAGAGTGCCACATCATCAAGCTCCCCCGTAAACTGATCAACAGGTCCGGTTCCCCGGGTAAGAGCGCCGATTCCAAAGCGATTGGGAACAAACTCCAGCACTTCCACATCGTGCGTATTTCCAAGAACGCCATCCACATATATCGCTCTCTCGGTGGGGCTGGTGTAAACCGTGATGACATGATGCCATTCGCCATCGTTCACCGCTCCACCGCCAACCTGTATTTCACCCGTATTCCGAGCGGCGATGCGTGCCGCTCCTCCTTGCACCTTTGTCGTATAATAGGCGTTATTCGTGGTGCCATCTCCTAAATAAACCACCGTGTCGTTTTGCGTGGAGGCTGTCTTCACCCAACTCGAGGTGGTAAAAGGGAGCCCCATCACCGATGTAAATTCATCTGCGATAAAAGCATCGGCACCACTTCCACTGAAGGTGATCGCTCCGCCGAGAACTCCGCTAGTGGGCATCCATCCGGGAGCGCCTTGAGTTTCCTGCCAAATGCCGCCCACGGCATTCCCAGAACTATCCGTAGCGATCGTGCCGGCCGCATCATCCAGCTTCCAATGAACCACTAGATCTGCGGCAGCGTTTGGAGCAAGGGAGATAAAGATGCTGCAACCAAGGACTGAGCAAATACGAAAGAGGGTTTTTTTGATCATCAGAATACTGGGTTTAGGAAGAAAGAGACGCCTGCAACTCACGTGCGACAGCGACAGCTAAATTTTGCTCCATAGAACCAAGCAAATCGGACAAATCTCCGCAAGAACATTGCACTAAAAAGTGCAAATACCGCAATACAGACAGCCCACCTTGAGGATTTTATGACTCGTAAAAACTACTTCCGTCTGCGGAGTCCAAGATGTCCGATGGCGGGCTCAGGGATCGGCTAGGCATCCAGTCGAATCAGCCTTACGATCGGACCCTGTTTCCAACCTAAGCTGAGGTGAGGCCTGGTCCGGAAAAGACTATTTCTCTCCGGATTTTTTTGTGGCCTCCAGCTCAGCAAACCTGGCCTGGGCCATCTTCAACTGCTCCGGGGTGAATGAATCAACGAGGTCCTTGAGGTCCTTATCGACCAATGGATCCCCTTTTGCTTGTGACAAGATCACGTAGGCTCGGATCGGGTCCTTAGAGGTCCCTTTACCGTCACGATAGAGTCCTGCGAGGCGCTGACGACCGACGGGATCGCCCTGCTTCGCAGCAGCAGAATAGTAGGAGCCTGCCTTTCCATAGTCCAGGTCAACAGCATCACCCTTTGCGAAACAGTCCCCCAAAAGCACCTGCGCGTCGGCGGATCCGTTCTGCGAGGCACCTGTCAGCCAACGGACTGCCTCAACGCGATCTTCTTCCACACCTTGGCCGACAAAATATCGCTCAGCCATCGCAAGTTGAGCTCCGACCACGCCGCTGAGGCCGGCTTCACGATACAGTTTCGTCGCTCTCTCGGGGTCGGGGGATGTCCCGAGACCCGAGTCGTAGCAGCGAGCGAGCTCGCCCTTGGCAACCCCCACCCCCGCATTGGCGGACTTTTCGTAAAAGCTGAAGGCAAGCTTGGGATTCTTCGACGCTCCGAGGCTTGCCGTTTCGTAACAGTGGCCAAGCTTGAGGTTGGCCAACGGCTGGCCGGCCTTCCCTGCCTCTTGATAAAGGCGAAACGCTTTCTGCGGGTTCTCCTTCTCGACGAGTATGGCCAGCTCCAGCATCGCCAAGGGATTGTTCCTGTCTGCGGCCCTCTCAAAGAGCGCCCGGGCAGCTTCCGTGGATTGATCGACTCCCAAACCAAGGAGATGAAGCGATGCCAGAGCGCATGTTGCGTCGAGATCCCCGGAGTCCGAGAGTTTTTTGAAACCAGCAGCGGCACCCGCGTGATTCCCCTCTTGCACCAATCGAAAGACTTTTTCAAAAGGAGTTTTCCCAGTGAGTGGGAGGCTTTCTGATTTCTTGAAATACTCCTGACGCTGCTTGTGAGAGAGTCTCGCAAGCTCGGTCTCGGAATCAGCGATCCAAGTAATGGCAGCCATTGCGAGGCCTGTGCTGAGGAGGAGAATAGATGGAATGATTGTTTTCATGCTGAAATTCTCAGGCTTCTGGTGGGATTTCCGGTCAGGACGGGGTGCCTAAGGGCAACTGTGCATTTATGTGCATTTCTTGTTTGAATGGCGAATGTTTTTTGCCATATTGACGATTAGCGAGAGAAAAATGCGTTTTGCAAAGCCTCCAGTCGGCAAGAAAAATCAGAATTCCACTGCTAACCACAAGACACAAAATCAAATGAAACATCGAATGAACAATCGAACATCCAAAATCCTCGCCACTAGTATTACTGGGGCACTTCTTGCAAGCGTGCCCGCGCATGCCGACACATTTAATGGCGGGGGTGACGGCACCTCGTGGGAGGACCCGAATAACTGGGCCGGTGGTGTTGTCCCATTAAACAATGGATCAGGAAACACCACTATTGATAACGACCACCAAGTTGTCTTCGATGCCGATTCGTTTGCTGCTGTTCTTGCCGCCAGTAATACGCAAAATAATACGGAGTATCGGGTTGCGCGCCTGCTGATGGGTGACACCAACAATGTTGCAGCCCAAGGCACGCATTCCCTGACCTTGGATCAAGGCGCGGGTATCACTGTCCGCGTTACGAACTCTAATAGTGCAGTCATTGGCGGCAGGCCAAACACAAACTCCACTCTGAATATTGTCAGTGGCACTACGAACCTTGAAGCGGGTAGGATCAGAGTGGGCCAGGGAGCTGGCGGCAGCGGGACAATCAACGTCACTGGCGGCCTCCTGACTGCGGGTCGCGGGGGTCTTGAGCTTGGTGCTACCAATGGGACTGGCAACGGAACCCTGAACATCTTCGGTGGTTCGTTTACCACCCGCAATGACGCCGAGATCTTCGGTGGCGGGACCTTCCATGTTGCTGGTAGTAGCGCAGCGACCATCGGGATCGGTTCTAATGGCACTGCTGACGGCCGGTGGGTGCAGAGCACCGGTGGAACCCTCCGCCTCGGACTTGATGCTGGCGGGACAACAACAATCCTGATCGACCAAGTCGATTCGGGTGGGGGCAACGCAACATTTGAACTTAATTCGATTCTTGATCCCTACGACTTGGGCGGTGCTGTTCCGAATGTTTGGGAAACCGTTTTGGAATGGGAGGGGACACTCACCGACAATGGCTTGGTTCTCAGCACCGACGCTCTTGCCGCAGGCTGGGAAAAGCAAGTGGTAGGAAATGAACTACAGGTCCGCTTGGCCATCCCCGAGCCATCCACCGCTCTTCTTGGCTGTCTGGGTCTTCTTGGTTTCGGCATCCGCCGCCGGAGCTAGTTAAATTTTAGTTAATCTCAAACCACCCGCTCTCGAGTGATTTAATTCTCGAGGCCGGGTGGTTTTTTTTGTCGAAGGGGGATGATCGGGGCGTCCCTTCGAACGATTACTCTCCCGTAGATAGAATGAGTGTCGCATCCACCATGATGATGAGTAAGTCATTTGGTCCCTCTGTATTCCCCCCCTTTCTCCCCTCTCCGCTACGGTCCAAAAAGCGGCTTCGTCTTGATTCAACCTGAGTGAACTGGCGAGGGCTGAGGTTTTTAGCGTCGCGAAGCTGCGTTGTTTGAGCTGGCGGGCTGGCGGGCCGCGACGAGAGAGAAATCGCCCTTCATGATCTCCCTTACGGCGGCTTGATCCAAAGCAGCTTGATAGACCCGAACATCGTCAACCGCCCCTTGAATATAGGAAGTTTCATGACTCTTGCGCCCATTACGCCCCACTTGAAGATGAAACGTAGGCGGCTTTTCTGCAAAACGGGTGTCTTCCGCAATGAGCTCTCCGTCTAAATAAAGAAGTCGATGGCTTTCCGAAGAAAACACCCCGGTCAAATGATGCCATTGCCCGTCAGTAATTCGCTCCCTACCGGTTTTCACCGCGACTCCATCTAAGCGTGATTTGATCGCAGGATATCCACGATTCAAGCCGATATAGATGTATTGGCTGTGGCCCCCACCTCCCAACCAGACGACATTCTGGCTTCCAACGACGGCTTCTGGTGTGTCATCCGCCCGGACCCAGGCCGCGAGAGTGATGGGATACTCCAGACCGCTAAAACGATCACCCATATCGACAAAATCATCGCCATCCAGATAAACGGCCTGATCAAGCCTGCCTTGTTTATCCAACGTTCCCCCCTCCACTACTCCGAAGAGACGACCTGATCCTGAATCTGGAGTCCTTTGATCTCTGATCTCATCCATCCGCCAACACGCGACCAGCTGATCCGAAAAAGGAAGCTCGCGCTCCGCAAGCTGATAGCGCCATTCGTAATCTGGCACAAAAACCATCGCTCCCAACACCGAAGCGGAAACCGAAGCACCTCCCACGAACGACCACCCCAGCAAGGCTCCCAGCCTCGTCCGGCGAGCGGCAGGATCTACCATCCGGCGAATCCTTGATAACATCATCTTCTTCCGCCCCTTCAGTTTTCGGTCAAGCTGAGGGCAGGGAAAGAAGCCAGACGCGGCACTATTCCAAATCGCCCCGGTGGAGTCATAACCAGCTGCCTGAAAGTAGCCCAAAATCGTTTCACTATAAGCCTCAGGCGAGACTCCGGCAGCAATCACCCGATCATCACAGGCCTTCTCCGCCTCCGCATTGAAAGCTCGGTCCAGCGCCAAAAACAGCGGATTGAACCAATGAATACAGCGGCAAAACAAAATCAGCATCTGCACAAGAGAGTCACGCCGGCGCAAATGCGCGCACTCATGGATCAACACCGCTCTCCTAGAAGCCGGAGCGAGATTCCCAAATTTCACCGGAAGCACAATCGTCCCCAAGCCTAAACCAATCGCCGACGGCACCGTGACGCTCAGAGAAACTCGAACTTCCGGAGTCCTTCCATAACCCACCATCGCTGATGCCGCATTCGCCTCGACCGTCAGCGGATGACCCAGTGGAAGCCTTTCCGACTGCGAACGTAAGCGAAGAACCGAACACAATCGGGCCACCAAGAGCACAAAAAATACCGCCATTCCGATGAGCCAGAGCCACATCAGCAAAGAGACCCATAAAGGGGTTCCGGTCCCTCCACCGGAAGAACTCGATACCATCCCAGCATCACTTAAAACTTCCTGTGTCACCTCATGGCCAATCAAAGCCACACGATCCTCCTCAGTCGCGATCATCGTCTCCAGCGAGATGCTTTCAACGACCGGCTCAGAGAAAATGCTCGAAAGAGAAATGGGAGGAAGGATCCCAACCGTCATTGGTAAAATAATCGCGCCCAGAGTTCCCGCGAAAATAATCCCGGATCTCACCGAAGCGGAGACGCGCTTGAGTGACGCCAAGATCAGCAAAGTCGCCACACAGAGCAGAGACGCTCTGGCGGAGTATGCGATGAGCCAATCAAATAATTCCCACATGACTTACATGGCCTAGGTCTTGTCCTTCACGATCTTACGAATCTGCTCCAGCTCTTCTTCGGTGAAGCGATCCTTCCCGAGATCCACCATCCCCAAGAGACCGTGTGCCAGAGATCCATTAAAAAACGTCTCTAACACCTGATTGAGAGCAGACTTCCCGACGTCTTCTCCCACCTCCTCTGACGCATAAATATACTGCCTCCCATTTTTCCGGCGGGTAATTACCCCCTTCATCAGCAATGCAGTAAGAATCTTCCGGGTTGCTGAATTTTTCGTTCCCTCAGGAAGCTTCGCCTGAATATCGAGAGCCGTCGCCTCACCAAGGGAGGAGAGAATTTGATAAAATTCTCGTTCACGGCGCGAAAGTTGATCCAAAGGAGTAGACATAAAATCTTAAAAATTGTCTGAAAAGACAAAGGCAGGAATCTCACCTCCTTCTCCATCTGTCAATGTGCAAGACCAACACTGAGGTTTGCTGTTCTGATAAATCCTTAGCGCTCCACTTT
>JALZVD010000043.1 GCA_023300205.1 Akkermansiaceae bacterium
GGTGATCTTGGTGAGTTGAAAGAGGAGGCCAATGAACAGGCGCAGAGTTATTTGTTGATGCTCCAAGCTTGCCGTAGACTTTATGAGATGAACTTAGATCCTGAGATGTTGGCAATGGCGATTAAGTTGGCGGAGTCGAGTCGTGAGATATTTTATGATGAGAAGGATGGAGGGTTCTACGAGTCTGCAGAGAAGAGCGATGTGATTTTCCGATTAAAGGGTGACTATGATGGGGCATTGCCTACATCGAGTTCCGTGGCGGTAGTGGAGTTTCTGAGACTTTATGAGATTACTCAGAGAGAAGATTTACTGAGTGTGGTGGAAGGGACGATGAGGGCTCATGGGGTAGAGTTGTCTCAGTATCCTAGTTCGTTGAGTTATATGATGCGGGGTGTGGATCATTATTACGCAGATAAAAAGAGGTTGGTTATCGTGGGCGAAGATGAAGAGGATAAGAATGTATTCCTACACTATATTAATGCTCAATGGCTTCCACACCTCACATTGATGGGGAATGCAGGAGATGTGGATGTCTTCACTAAAGCTCTGCCAAAAATGGAGAGTAAGACTACTATTTATTTGTGCCAAGGTGCTACTTGTAAACCACCAGTCACGAGTCTGGATACGCTGAAGAAGTTGATTTTTAACAAGTAAGGGAGTCTGAGACGAGCTGCTGGATCTCATCTGCTCGTTGTGGGCCGATGCTTGCTACGGCCATGTTATTTGCTGTGAATAATTGCTTAGCTAGTTGGTGGAGCTCTTCTAAGGTGGTGCTTTGGAGAGTGGACCTGGCATCGTCAGGGGAGATGATTTTATCAAAACAGAGAAGGGAGTCTCCCATCCAGCTCATTCTTGAGTGGGTACTTTCTAGGGCAATTTTACTTTGGCCTGTAGCGAAAGAGATTGCTTGGTCTAGCTCGTCTTGAGTGAAGCCAGTGGTTAAGATTTGTTTTATGAGTTGATTTATGGCGAGGAGGCTTTCGTCTAGTCTGGTGGCGTCTAGTCCTGCGTGGATCTCAAACGTTCCTGTGTCGTGATATAGGCTGTAGTCTGAGGCTATGTGGTAGCAGAGTCCGCGTTTTTCACGTAGTTCTTGGAATAGTTTAGAGCTCATGGTCTCTCCCATGATGAGGCTCATTACGCGGAGCACATGTCGTTGCTCTGAGTGTCTTCCTGCGGTGTGAAATGCGATGGCGAGGTGGACTTGGTCAATGTCTCGCTGATCGTGGAGGTGAGTAAATCTGTTAGGTTCTGTTAGGGTATGAGAATATTTTTCAAAGAGTTTGTGTTCCTGCGCGTTGTTAGGTTTTGGAGGTAAGTTTTTTTCGGCGATTTTACAGACTTCTGCGTGAGTTACTTTACCCGCAACTGCGAGTGTTAGGCCTTGTCCATTGGTTTGGTAGTAATTTTTGGTGAATTCTGCGAGAGCTTTACTGTTAATGTTTTTGATGGTTTCTTCGGTGCCAGTGATGGGTCTTCCAAGTGGGTGCTCTGGCCAGAGTGCTTCAGAGAGTAGATCGTGAATATGATCACTGGGGTTTTCTTGATACATGACGATCTCTTCAGCGATGACTTCACGCTCGCGCTCGATTTCTTCGGCATCGAAATTAGAACTCCAGACCATATCGGTCATGACTTCTAGGAACTGAGGTAGCAGATTTGCAGGGCCGCGAGTTTCTATACAGGTTTGGTCTTCTGTGGTGAAGGCATTGATTGAGCCACCTGCTCCTTCGACTTGGATGGCTAGATCGAGAGCGGAGCGAGTTTTGGTGCCTTTGAAGATCATGTGTTCAGTGAAGTGGGCTATTCCGTTTAGCTCTGGTGTCTCGTATCGGCTACCTGTAGGAAGGTAGATTCCGACAGCGACTGACTCCATATGAGGCATCTCTGCGGTGGCAACGTGAATACCATTAATGATGCTATGCTGAAAATTCATTGCTGATACATAGCTGAGATCTTGAAAGATGGAAGATTTGTTATTGGTAAATTCTTATAAGATGAGGGGATAAACGTTTGCATTCAAGGGGAAGAGGCTCTAGTAATTTATGGCCATGAAGAGACTCAGCTATAAAGATGCAGGTTACGCGAGATTTATTAAAAATCTAGATAGGAAGGCTGTGCCAACGGATGATCTCTATGCGATAGTTTCTGATATTATTACTCATGTGAAGAAGAGCGGGAATAAGGCGCTTTTTGAATATACTGAGAGATTTGATGGGTTAAAACTTAGCTCTCGATCACTGTATGTGGGTGCTGCTGAGTTAGAGGAGGCTGAACGCCTGGTTGATGATGATGTGAAGGCTGCTATTGCGGCGTCTAAGAAGAATATTCATGCTTTTGCGAAGAGGAGTATGCGAAAGGACTGGAAGTATAAGAATGCTCAGGGTGCTGAAGTTGGGGAGAGATTTGTTCCTTTTGATCGTGTTGGGGTTTATGTGCCAGGAGGTAAAGCTCCGTTGATGTCTACGGCTTTGATGACTGCGGCATTTGCTCAGGCTGCGGGAGTTCCTCAGATTTTAGCAGCGACTCCTGCGGGGCCAGATGGGAAGGTTAATCCGGCACTTTTGTATGCGCTGAAGGAGTCAGGTGTGACTGAGATTATGAAGGTGGGAGGTGCGCAGGCGATTGCTGCTATGGCATTGGGGACGACTACTGTGAAGTGCGTGGAGAAAATTTTTGGGCCTGGTAATAGTTTTGTTGTGGA
>JALZVD010000044.1 GCA_023300205.1 Akkermansiaceae bacterium
CAGTTGGGACAAACTCCGACCTCCACGGTTCAGCATGTTTGACACAATGGCAGCACGACTAGCGTTTTGGCCGGAACTAATAGGGGTAATGGGCATGGTTTGGGATTCGAGTTTAGCTTTCTAGTTTTGTAGCAGCAATGTTGGCTTGTTTAAAGCGATTTAATAGCCCTCGTCGAAACTTTACACGCGAAGCTCTCCCCCGGTCCACCTCTTTCAGCTCGTAGTCAACACGGGCTTTGTTGAACTTAGCCAAAGCTTTAGGGTCTTTCGACAGTTGGCGGATGAGCGTTGCAGAGGAACGCGCCTTGGAGCCTGTAGCTCTCTGGAGGACCCGTCGCAAGCCTCCCTCCCCACGGTGGTGGACAGTGTCGGTGAGCTGGAGCTTCAACCCCTCACGACTGGTGTGTTTGACAAACGGCTGGGCTCGTTTCTTGAAAAATTGTTTTGCCTGCTTTTCCGCTTCCCCAGATCTACCCTGTTGAATGAGGCGCTTTAATTGAGCCGCCTCTTTGGGCTGGAACTTCTGAGTGATCCCTGCGACCTCGAAGGAACCTCCACCATCTCCTGAAGGGGGTTTGAAGACGGCCAGATTTCCGTTCCGGTCTTTCCGAGCCTCGCGCTCGAAAGTGAAGTCCGCAAAAGACCCAGAACTCGCTACTTGCGGGGTGTCTGATACCGGAATAACGGTATCGCCCCCATCGCCCCCATTGTCCCCAAAAACCGAAGAGGCCGATTGCCCTTTAAGAAACCTGTCATCTTGTGCGCCCTGTTCTTTAAAGAAGGCGTCGTCCTGCGCGGCCTGGCCTTCCCGACGCTGCGCTGCCGCAGCATTCTCCCCATCGAGATCCACCTCCCCGAGACCCGCACTCACGGCAGTTCGTTCGACCCTGTTAAACGTCGGGGCGAGCTGCTGATTGAAGACTCCAGTGGCTCCTACTTTGGAAAAGTCGGTGAGGGCGTCTTGATCTTGTGAGAAGAGCTGGATCATTTGGTTGCGATGACCTGCCCCGGAGACGCACCGCTTTGGCGTGCGAAGTTCCCTCCATTATCGGGACGGGTGGCGTTTGACTGAGTGACTGAAGGGGGGTCGATGAAGCCTCCAATAGCTTTGGCCCCTGCTGCGACGACAGGTTGTAGGACGCTTGTGAAGTCCGGCACGAAGGTGTTGGTCAGGCTTACCTTAGCCATGTTGGCCGAAAGCTGGTTGACACATTTATCAAGGCGGAATTTAAGTTCCGCCATGCGAGCCGGGGGTTTCTTGGACTGCTGATTGAAGACGTTCTGAAGGGAGTTCTGCGCTAGCTGCGCCTGGGTCAACGCCAGAGCTGAAGCTTCCTGTGGTGTCTGGGCCAAACTCTGCAAGTTCACTTGACGGCCTACAGGAGATACGTCGTTATTCAGGGAGGACAACCATTGGCGATGGGCTTCGCGGCCCTCGCGCTGGGCTTCGTGCATCGACAGTCCGAGGCTTCGGCGCGTGAGATGCGCGACCCCTCCGATACGCCCATGCAATGCCGCAGACTCCGCCACGTCCGTCATGATGTTCATGGTGTCCGAGTTGGCCAAGACCCCCCGGAGGAGGTCATTCACAGAGCGCGAATGGAGATCGGCGGAGTTGACGTAGCGGGGGTCTAAGGCAATGGCACGGAAAATAGCCTGCTGCTCATGGAGTCGGTTGACGCAGGCAGCGTAAGTTTCTGCGTCTACGAGGTTGTCGAGGTTCCCCCTGATAGCGTTGCCAATGATCTCAGAAGGGTTGATAGCTTGGTAAGCCGCCGCCTCTGGGATGTCATCGTAAGCATCCGCGATCAAAGGGACAAGAGACTCGATGCACGCGCAGTATCTCTCAAGCGCGATGTCCACCAGAGTCCGTTGCTCACTGAAGATGTCGCCATAGATGTCCCGTTGCTTGTTGAGCAAGAGGATGTTCGCCGCAGCTTGAACGCCGGGCGCAATAAGAGCCTGGCCCCAACTGAGGGCTGTTGAACCCCCGTAGACTAATGCTGCGGTAGTTCTGTCTCCGCCTGCTTTTCCTCCTGCTCCCATAATGATTTAATACTCTAGTTTTTTAGATAAGACAAGCTCTTGCGATTCAAAGCCAAAACGCTGCCACAATTTTTTGGAGTTCGGGACCGTGCTACCAAGCAACCACGAAGAAACAGTGACAGTTTTGGCCTGGAACATCTGCCCGAAGTCCTGCAAAGTGGTCATCATTTCCTCTACCTTTTTGAAACCTTGTTTGGTATTCCGCAGTTCGGGGGCTACCCATAGGAGAAATCCAGAGATATGCGTTCCCGCAAACATGAGGCTGAAGTGATACCCACAAATAAGGCAGGTCTTAGGGTTCTCTAAGTCATCGACATAGGAGAACATGGTCTTAGCCTCGAAACAGGCGTCGAGACTTTTGAGCATGTGTTCGACATCCTCGGGGGAGCCTACGGCATACTGCTCGGATTGCCCCCTTAAAATGGGGCCAACGATTTCTCGGATTTTGTTTTTAGGAACAGGGATCATTTCTTTCTTCTTTGGTAGCCTTTGAGACGGCGGGTTGGGCGTGGGTGGCGGACGTTCGGGAGGGCCGTATCTTCAGTTTGTTCACCATCTAGGCGGGCCATGAC
>JALZVD010000045.1 GCA_023300205.1 Akkermansiaceae bacterium
CAAAGTTCTAGAAACTAGTACGGAATCCAAGCCAGAGAGTCGTTGCATCTGCTTCATCTCAATCCTCATTTTCTAAATCCTCATTCTCAGCACCGATCTTTACCTTAGCCTTATTTCCACAAAGGTAGTAATTTAGACCAGCATAGATTGCTTGACCCTCATCTGCTACTCTTCCTGTATCTCCTCCTGCTACACCAGTATAACGTCCCGCTCTGAGGCTGTCGCCATCTGAAGTTACATACTCATAGCGAGCTACAAACTCAACAGTATCAGCAATGATATTGCTTAGACGGCATGATCACTACTCCATAAGTATTATCACCGTTGCTCTCCTCACCATAAATACCATCCACTAGGAGATTCCTCTTTTGTTCAGTTGAAGCTCATTTTGACTAAAATGCCCCTCTCACTCAAGTCATATTATCAAATCTAGACACACCAAAAACACACGACAGAATCTTACTAGTTAACTTAACCTAAGTAAATTTCTTTCACCCCCCCTCTGCATTACCTCTTTCAGAGGCAAAACACCCCACTAATCACCTCTCAAAGTCAAAACATCAGATCCCGAAGGACTCTGGAAAACCCCTAAGTCAAACTCCTCCATAACAGCCAACAAATGATCAAATATATCCGACTGAATTCTCTCATACTCTATCCAGTTATTATCATTTGTGAATACATAGATCTCCAAAGGCACACCATGCTCATCAGCCTGTAATAACCTCACTAAGATCGTATTCGTTTGTGAAATCTTCGGATGCCCCTTCAAATACTCATTCACATACGCTCTAAATGTACCCACATTCGTCATCGCACGTGCATTCACTATATCTCCCGCCGTCACCTGTCTCTCTGTATTCCACTGCTCTATCTCCTCTTCCTTCTTTAAAAAATAATCATCAAGCAAAGACACCTTCTTTAATCTCACCAGCATCTCATCATCCAGAAACTTCACCGTTCCCATATCTAAAAACAACGAACGTTTAATCCTCCTCACTCCGCTCTGGCTCATACCTCGCCAGTTCTTAAAGCTATCTGCAATCAAAGAATAAGTCGGAATAGTAGTAATCGTCTTATCCCAGTTCCGCACCTTAACCGTAGTCAGAGCCACCTCTAACACCTCACCATCAGCTCCAAATTTTGGCATCTCTATCCAGTCACCTCGCGCCACTAACTTATTCGCAGACAGCTGGATCCCTGCCACAAACCCCAATATCGAATCCTTAAAGACCAACATCATAATCGCAGTCATCGCACCCAGACCAGAAAACAACAGCAACGGTGACTTACCAATAATCGTCGAAACAATAAAAATGATACCAACCAGAGTCAGGATGATCTTGAGCACCTGAAAGAAGCTCTTGATCGGCAACTCACGTGACACATCATAATTCTGATAAACTCGATCAATTACGTTTAAAACAGAATTAATCAGCAACAAAATCAACACAACCAACAAAATCTCACTACCCGCTCTAATCACCATTCCCACTGCACTCACCTTACTACCCTCATCAAACACATACGGAGATAAATGCCAAAACAGAGCCACTGGCACTAACATCGCTAGCCACTTAAAAAGCCGACTACACATCAAAGCATCATCCCACTCATTCTTAGTCAGTTTCACCAACCTCTTACACAATCTCAATAAAACCTTATGAACAAAATAATACGCAACCACTGCCAGAAGCACCAACCCAATAAACAAAATACCAGACACAACCAACTGCCACCATATTCCCAATCTATCATAGGTTTCACCATCTCCAAATAAGAAATAACTAATCCAATCCTGCCAAGATCTATTATACATACACACCACATAGAGCACACATCAGCTAGCTCAATGAAAAAATCTAAATTCCCACAAGAAACTACTTCATCAGTCCCTCACTCCACTCCCCCTCAGGCACCGGAATTTCCTCGATCCGTTTCACCTTCAGCAGCGGATAGACCACACCACCCTCTCGCTCATAACTCATAATCCCAGCCACACGCACCCAGCTATTATGCCCTATATCAGGAGTCTCCCCCTCAAATTCTATCGTCATCGGCACCGCCTGAGCATCCGCAGCACAGCACGTCATCATTAACCTAAATAACCGCATCCGCTGACCATTCCCATTTCGCTTCGGCTCATTACGCAGCTTCCCCTCAGTTTCCACATACAGACCATTGATCACCTTCTCCTGCACCGTATCCCCAGCAGTGAAGAACAACTCAAAAATATTCAACATAAACGCCCCATCCGGCGCCTTCGTCTTCGTCTTCTCCAGAGTCTCCACCGTAAAAGGAGGTAAATCATTAAAACTAAAATCCGCAGCGCTCACATCCTTTTCACTCAGAGCATCCTGCCTCGCCTCACTGATCCCATGCGTAGTCCAGCTCAACGAACAAACCATCGGCACCAGCACTATCATGAGCCCCACAAACGGATTCATATCCCCACCATGGTCATGATCTTCGCACCCCTCATCCTCATCTTCCCCATGGTCATGCCCACAGCAAGCCGCCACCCCGGCCGTTAGAAAGCTAAACACACCCATCACCATCGCAGCCAGTCCACCCAGCAGCACATAAATGTGAAACTTCTCCTTCAGATAACTCCCCAGCTTCTCATGCTGATAATAATAAAGTAACAGCGCTCCTACCACCAGCACTACCACACACATCACCCTGCGTTCCAGAACCTTCACACATTACCTCCCTCTTTTGCCCAGCCACTCAAGTATTCTCTCAATGGCTCATACTCCTGCCAAGCCACAGAAAGTAACCCTATCAGCACAAACAAACCTACCCCTAAAAACACCAAAAAACGCTTCCTCATCACCGTTTGATAAAGGAACAACAACTTCACATCCAACATTGGCCCTAGAACCATAAATGCCATCTTAGACCCTATCCCTACCCCACGTAATGTCGCCGCCATAAAGGCATCAGAAGTACTACACACACTCAACACAAACGCCAACGCCATCATCCCTCCAGTCTCCATCCAAACACTATCCATATACTGCCCCATCATCTCCTCATTCATCACATACCAAATATTAAACATCGCAGTCAAACAAACACCGATCGAGAAATAAACTGCCACATCCATACAATCCTGAACCCCAGAGCGCATCGCCATCACCACCCTATTTTCACCATCTCTATCACCATGATCGTGTGTATGCGTATCCCCGTGATCATGACCGCAGCAGCCTCCATCATGATCGTGTTCATGCTGCTCCGTCTCTTTCTCCCTTCGCTCCCTAACAGAACGTAACGTCTTCAACAAAGAATCCCTAAGCACCTTCTCCACAGGAACCGCCAATAAAAGAATACCCACCAGCACCGCTACACCATAACCCATACCCACCCTAGAAAGCACCACCCACCACTGATCCTGATCACTAAACGCGTGCCAAGTACTCCAAATCGTAATCGGATTCACAATCGGAGCCGCCAACATATACGTAAACGCACAACTAATCGGCAACCCCTTAGACACCAGCCTCCTAATCACCGGCACCACCGCGCACTCACACACTGGTAAAATTAACCCCATCAACCCACAGCTAAAAATTGCCAAAAACTTATTCCTAGGCAACAACCTATCCATCAGCGATGACGGCATATACACATCAATAAAACCACTAATCAGCGTCCCCAACAATATATAAGGCGCTCCCTCTAAAAATAGAGAAAGAAAATTTAATGCAAAATCTGCCTGATGATTAGCCAAAAAGGGATCCATAATCGCACAAACTTCTGCACCAGCATCCATCACTTGGCAAGCCCCAACCTCATTTTCATCTTCGGGGATGGCCACGCCTACCTCACCGTCCACGCCCACAGCAACGAACGCTCCGACGCTCCTATTCTAGACAAACTCAGCAAAAACGGCACCCACATCACCCATATCGTCGTCCAGATTGGCTGAATCCAAGAACGCCAAAAAACACTCCTTCAACAAATAAAAATCGCGGCAGAGCCAATGGATAACAACCAAAAATCAATCACAACAAATTAACTATAAACAACAAACATTAAATAAAGAAACTCACCTCCTTACTCCCTCATTTTCATTAAGAAATCGACACACCACATTTTCATTGCCGTCTGCCAGTAAATAGACGACTACATCATCCCAAGTGATCCAATCATCCCACCCAGAGGCTACTCAGCCCCAACAAAAACCAGACCCTTCCGCCACCAATGCTTGGCGTAAGACAATGGTCAAATACCAGCAACCAAGCCGCCTAAAAGCATGCTGGCAGATCATCAACACCCTACTCCCATTCCTAGCTCTCTGGGTAGCCATGTATTACGTCTACGACATCTCACCATGGCTCACCATCCCTCTCATTATCCTCGCCGGCGGCCTCTGCGTCAGACTCTTTATCATCTTTCACGACTGCGGTCACAAGTCCTTCTTTAAATCCAAGCGCGCCGGACACATCTGGGGCTTCATCACCGGAGTCATCACCTTCACCCCCTACCAGTTCTGGCACTGGGAACACTCCATCCATCACGCCACATCAGGTGACCTAGACCACCGTGACGAAGGAGAAGTCTGGACCATGACCGTAGCAGAATACGAAGAATCATCCATCTGGATCAAATTCGCCTACCGCCTCGTCCGCAACCCCCTCATCCTCTTCACCAT
>JALZVD010000046.1 GCA_023300205.1 Akkermansiaceae bacterium
TCCGTTCCATGCTTTGCATAAAATGATAAAATATCAAAAACCAACTGACTCTTCATCGACATCGGATGCACCTTGATAGGTAATGCATCCGCTAACGTATGCAGCTCAGCTAGCGGCTTCTCACGGAATTCATTCACAACCAGATTTTTAGGCACATCAAACTTAGGTTCTTCTACCACTACCTCTTCAACCTCTGGCTTCTCCTTTTCTCCTTCCTGAACACTAACCAGCTTCTTTTCATCTGCCTTTACCTCCACAGCCTCACCTGCCGCTGATTCAGCCTTCTGTGCTAACTTCTCTTCAACTTTAGGCACAATACCCTTATCCAAGTTTAATTCTTCTTGCGCTTCTTCGCTCATGATCTTTTGTTCTTTAATAAATCTATTTACCTGCGCCTCTAACACAGTTTTCGGTCCTTCATTCCATAGCACAACATCGGCACATTTCTCCTTATGGGAAATGGGGAGTTGGGCCTCAAGAATGGCAAAAACCGTAGCATCATCCAATCCGCTCCTCATTTTTAGCCGCTGCACCTGCGTCATACGCGAAACAGCAACCACCAGATTTGCCTCCTGACCAAAGTCAAATCCACCCTCAAATAAAAGCGGAACGTCGGCAACAAAGAACGATGCACAGCCACTATGCAACGCTTCCTCCTTTAGCGCAAGACATTCTTTTCTTACCAAAGGATGAATGAAATCTTGCAACCTAGTCTTCAGATTATCATCTGAAAATACCACCTCACGTAAATAATGTTTATCTAAATCGCCGGCTTCAGTTAGACAATCCGCCCCAAAGATATGAGCGATATTAGCAATCACCTCAACATCTCCATAAAGCCTATGCACACAAGCATCAGCATCAAATAACACCAAATTAGAATCAGCTACTTGCATCATCTTCGCCACCGTAGATTTACCTGTAGCTATTCCTCCGGTTAGACCAAATGACTTCATACACTAATTTTAACAGCCTAACCACCCTATGGCAACATTAGTAACACCATCGGACACACATCCCTCAGCTAAGACCACTAAACAAAAAAGCGGAACCGATCTCTCGGCACCGCTTTGAAATATATTTAGAGTAAAACCAGTTACTACTTAATCGTAGGTAATAGACCTGCTCCATCACCAACTGCAGCCGGCTCACCACTAGCTCCGATCACTGTTTGTGAAACTGGCTGACCAGTAGCATCAATGATTCGAGCTGTAACAAAGATAATCAAGTTACTCTTAATGTGATTCTCAGCCTTAGTCTGGAATAAACGTCCAATAAGAGGAAGATCTCCAAGTATAGGAACTTTGTCCTCTACATTTTGGACATTCTCTCTCATTAGTCCACCTACTGCAACTGTGTGACCATCATAGATAGTCAGTGAAGTATTCACACGACGTGTGGAGAACACTGGCATCTCGATACGGTTTTCAGTAATCGTAAGTGTCACTGAATTACCAAGTGCATCTGTAGCAGGTGATTGGATCGGTGATCCATAGTTAATAAATCCTTCAAACTCAACAATCTCAGGCTTAAATGTAAGATCAATAGTGTATCCATCTTCACCTAAAATAGGCTCAACTTCTAAAGTAACACCAGTATTACGAGTCTCAAATGCTGTCGGAGTCGCAGGAGTCACAGGGAAAATAGATCCACCTGTAGCAGCAGTACCATTACCACCAATACCTCCACTTGTACCAACTGAGTTTGGCAGCTCTGGTGGCTCATATTCAGTAGGATAGATAAACTCACGAATGATTTCAATAGTAGCTCTCTCACCTGAACGAGACACAATACTAGGCGCGGTCATTACATCAGCACCTCTTTTCTGCGAAAGTCCACGCATGATCATTTGCACCTGACCGTCTGAGAAAAGACCAGTTAGTGACAGAATCCCAGGAGCCACTGTGCTATTCTGAGCCGTTCGGTTAGGATTATTCAAAAATGAATCAATACTATCTCTGCTGATCGCGAAGTCACCTGAGCGATTTCCAGCAGTAACTATATTATTAACACCTGTAGCTGCACCAGTTGGAACACCATTAATGGTAGTTCCATTAATAGGACTTACAAAGTCAGCACCTGTTCTTCCTGCAGCATTTCCAGACGTACCTCCACTCAAAAAGCTATTATTTGAAGTGATTCCAAATGGTGAAATAATCCAGTCAAAACCAAGCTCATCAGTATTTTCCTGTGTGATTTCAACAAATTTAGTGAGCATCTTGATCTGTCTAGGCTTTCTCAGACTAAGGTCATTTACCAACTCTTCAACTTGATCGAGTGCATTCGCTGTATTTCTTACAGTAAGTGTTGACCTCGCTTTACTAAATCCAGCAGTTGCCCCTTCTGGAAACTTAATACCCTGTAGCTCAAGTAATTCTTTGATAGATTTCTGAGGGCCTGATGAAGCTTCATCATCACCAAACGGATCTCCACCACCGCCGCCGCCACCACCATCAGGACCATCACTAATGAGGTTTCTAAGATCTGGTGGAACACGGAATGTGCGAGCGGACATTTCATTGTCATCTACATCTGTAGCCTTAAGGATAACCACAGAGTAATTCTCTACTTTGTAGCGAAGACCTGTCATCTCACAGATCTGTCTAAGCGCTTCCTCTAAAGGTATATTACGAATCCTCAAACCTCCAAGCTTAATGTTTTCAATCTTACTCCCTTCATCCGAGATCTCTGGACCGTCACCTATTTCTGCTGCTACATCAACAACCGTCGGATTTCGCAAAACAAAGTTAAGTCCCTTCCTGTTAGGATCAAGCTCCTGATCATCAAGCTCTCTTGAACGTTGACGTAAGAAATTAATCGCATCCCTCACAGTGGCATCTTCATCAAATTCCACCAGTGGTAGCATTATACTCTGAAGTTTTTGCCTTAGATAAAGTGCAGGATTGACTGAAGAACCTGCATTATTAGTTGTCAAATTATTAACATCTTGAATCTGTGGCGGAACAGCGACCTCCCATGCCTGATCTACCTGCATAAGCATAGAAGCTCTAGTCTGATCATAAGCCGCACGGTAATAATCACTCTTTGCAGCGTTCACCCTCTCCATACCTCTTCTAGCAGCCTTGTTATAAGGGTCTATTCTAAGAACCTCTTTATATTCAAGTGTAGCATGATCAAACTGCGCCTGATCATAATAACTTTGCGCTCTGTAAAGCAACTTACGCACCTTCTCCACATTCTTCACATGTGTATAAGTAAGAGTAGGGCTAGTACGGATAGGATCATCTAAATATTCTAGGTGCTTTTTAGCTACAACATTTCCTGGATCTTTCTCTAGGACATTATCAAGAAGCTCTCTCGCTTGTGTGTATCTACCTGTTCTACGGTATTGCTGTGAAAGCGCAATAGATCCATCAAGAAGATGTCCAATATATTCACGACGTCTTTCAGCTGCTATCGGCCCCTGTGGCAACATAGTCACTGCCTTACGGTACTGATTGACTGCCTCTTCGTAATTTCTCTCCGAGTAGGCTTTGCGCCCATCGAGAATTGCTTTATCTGCCTCTGCTATCTGTAGTTGTCTTCTAGCTATCTCTGCTTGCACAAGACTATTCTCTTGTGCAGATGCCGAGCTAGAAACTACAATTGGCATGGCTATAGCAGCTGCCATTAATATAGCCGCTGTTCTACTGGATCGATGCGTAGGTGTGTTTTCCATGATTAAATATAGGTTCGTTTATTTTAGGGTAGTTTGTGAAGCGTTTTTTTTCTTTTTTGTAAATTTTTTTACTTAATTGTGACTATTCGGATTCCAGCACACTGAAAACCATGATCACATTGACTTATTTCTTCTGTGGTATTTCAAAATCGGTCGTTAGTCTTTTATTCTTAGCTTGATACTCTATTTCAGCTTTATTACCTTTTCTAGATTTATACTTATAAGGCTTCTTCTTTTCCTCAGCATTATATGGTAAAGAAAATGTGTCTCCTTCAGGCACGCTAAAAGGAGTATCTAGCCCAGAAACGTCTAGCATGAAAGTAGCAGTCCAATCTTCAAATTTAGTCTTCTTATTATAATAGAGCTTAAACTGATTATTCTGCTCTTTACCGTTATCCTTGAGTAAATAATATTCACCTTGTTCACCTGCAACATCAGCATCTTGGCCTTTCTCTAAGATCTCAAAACGACCAATGAGCGATGGATCATTCTTTGATTTTTCTGGAAACTTACCGCCCACTCCAAGAGTGCCATAGTACAACCTTCTGTTGTTATACTTGAAAGAGAAATTTCCCATCGCAGCATTCAGCTTCGTCCAGTTCATCTCATAATCATCTGCCTTCTCACCGGTAACCTTAAGTTTAGTGATATAGTTAGGGAGACTCGCTTTATCTGTTGGATCGGTACCACCATCAAATTCTTCGCGGTTCGTGAACCCATCGGCATCAGCATCCAGATCTGGACCGTCTTCTCTTTTATAATCTTCAAGGCCATACTTCTTCCACCATTCAAGTGGCATACCCTCATGAATCTCAAATTGATCGGTCAAAGCTTTAAGCCCCTCTTGCCCTTTGATACTATAGAGCGGAAATGCCACAAAACTCTGAACCTCATTGCCATTACTAAGCGATGAACTAAACCCATGCTTCTCTCCAAATTTCTCTATAGCTCTGGTAAGAACGTTTCTTCCCGGCATCTCGACTGTATTATTCGCAACAGTTGTATTAGGGTCAGGAACACCATCCCCACCTGAGAAGATTGAGTAACCTACTGCGATAGCAGCTACAGCCGCTACACCTAGCGCTGCTTTGTCATAATTTTCTGATAACCAAGACATAATATTTTTGTTTACTCTTTATTTAGTTGATTTTTTTTGCGGGGACCTGAGCGGTCTTCTCCTTCTCTAGTCGTGGAATTGGAACATTCTTAGTTTCTTTCATCAGAATAAGATCCAGCTGAACAAATGCAGTGATTCTCTCATCACCAATGACTTGCTTAATAATATCCTTATCTTCCTCCATCTCAGCAGCCCCGCCAGGATTGAAGTCAAACCCTTGAATATCGTCTGTCATATCATCAGCTGCTGCCATACCCTCACCAACCAATCCTTCCTCCACTTTCGCGAATGTTGATTTAGAAATAACCACAGGCTCTGAATCTTCATTCTGAATCTTCATTAACTTAACTGCGAAAAAATACTGCTCACTCGCAGTCACATCAGTAAGAAATTTTTGCAGACTTGCCTCCGTGCCTGTGAAAGTAATTTCGATAGGTAATTGATCACTAACAGAAGTCACCCCACCTGAACCCTTAGCATTTCTGCGTTTCTTATCCCTCTTCTCCTTCTTAGTCATCGGCTTAGCTACCTCACCCAGAGCTTCAGCAACTGGCGCACGGTAAACATGATTAAGCTCTTCGATTCCTGAATCAGCCAAGGTGACAAATAACCAATCTAACGCTTCTCTATGGAAGTTTAGATACTCTGGAGACTGAACCTTCACCATTATATCAGCATATTTATCCATTCCAAAATACTGCTTACCCTGAGTAGTAAATATAACCCCTTTCTTCCTGTAGTAGCCAGTGAGTTTTCTTACATACTTAGACACTTCAGCTGTAAATTGATTAGCGTTGAGCTTAGGTAATTTATCAGGGCGAAACGCCAACATATCATCCTGGAATTTCTTTGTATCCACTGCAAAAGTAGATAACCGATCTCCCAGCAATTTCTCATTCTCTAAACTAGGATACGGCTTTGCAGCTTGAAGCATATTGATCTTATTCACCGCTACCTGCTGCCTACCTGCAGCCTCTGTCTTAGCAGAATTAGCACTCATTCCAAGATAGATGAATACCCCAGAAACCACCGCGGTAACTCCTAGTAATGTGCCTGCAAATTTGTTTTCTTGATACCAACTCATGATTATTTAAGTGAAATAGGATTATTTAGAGGTATGATTAAAGAAAACGGCGCACCCAATCTGTCGTCCGCCGATGATGTCGCATTCTCAGCCACTATCTCAGGATCTGTTAGAATAACTGATTCCTTCTTACTCCCTGATTTCCTGGAAATCTCTCTACCAAATACCTCTGAATTTTGGAGTAATTGTTGAAGCTGTTTCAAAACTAACCCATTAGAATCACCTCGCCAATACCCACGTATCTTTATCGCATTTACCATCGGCTCAACATACTTCGGATTAAGTCTCCCTCTGCTAGTAAGCTCAGACTCTCCCTTTGGTATTTCAATAGCAGATTCACCTTGTGGTGCTTTTAAAATACTTTCCGCAACAAGCTCCTTATAGGTTGGCTTGCCTTCTTCCACCTTCGGATCAAAATTAACCACAGGCTCGAAATCGGTTATCCATAATTTAGGATCCGCAAAATGCTCTTTCACGTCGCTAAGCCCCCTCAGCCATAGCATCCTAGAATCCACTACATCCTCATAAAGTCCAACGATCGAGGCTATTTTCTTAGCATCACTCAGCTCAGAATTGATTGGCTTCGAATAACGCTCTAAGCCCTTCAATACATCTTCTTGCCTCCTCGCATCTTTGATCGCCTGGCTCTTACCAAAAATTCCAGTCACACAGAAAGCTGCACATGCAACCATGATTACTACTGCAGCGATGATCAACTTGGGCCGCTTCTGAGCATCATCACGTTCATGCTGAACAGCCTCAGGCACCAGATCTATATTCAACTTAGATTGATCCAAGGAACGAAGACCA
>JALZVD010000047.1 GCA_023300205.1 Akkermansiaceae bacterium
CGTAAAGCTGAACTAGAAGCAGACAGAATAGGCGCAGTTTACATGGCGAAAGCCGGCTATGATCCTAATGAAGCAGTCGCCATGTGGCAGAGATTTGCAGACCATAATCGCGCCAAAGGTGGCAGCTCAACACCTGCATTCCTTCGAACCCACCCACTAGACACAACACGCATCAATGCATTAAAAGCATACCTCCCCACCGCTCTACGGGAATATAAACCCCGCTAAAGCACTCTTACCTCTGAACAACTAAACGAAACCTACTAAACCATACCTATATGTCAAAATTCAACACAGTATTCATAGCTCTCCTAGCCATCACAGGAAGCATGATCCTATTCACTCAAAATAAAGCTATGTCAGAAGAACAGAAAAAACCAGCAACCATGCCCCTCGTTGCAGATGGAAATCAACAAATCACTCTCGGAGCGGGATGTTTCTGGTGCGTAGAAGCCGTCTTCAACAGACTAGACGGAGTCATCTCAGCAACATCAGGATACATGGGAGGAACCAACCCTAAACCCACCTATGAAGACGTTATTCGGAAAAACACCGGTGAAGTAGAAGTCGTCCATCTAGTCTATGACCCCAAGAAAATCTCCACAGAAACCATACTTCAATGGTTCTGGAAAGCCCATGACCCTACTCAAGCAGACGGCCAAGGAGGAGATCGCGGACCACAATACCTATCAACCATCTTCTGCCACTCACCTGAACAACTCAAAGTTGCCATCAACTCGAAACTCATTGCTCAAAAACAATTCATGGACCCCATCGCTACCAGTATTAAAATGGCGGCTAAATTCCACCCCGCAGAAGTTTACCATCAAGATTACTACCGCCTCAATAAAAACAAAAATCCATACTGCCAAGCCGTCATCGCTCCCAAAATGAAAAAACTCAACCTAGAAAACAAGGCTGACACAGGTAAATAATCACTCCAGCATCCGCAGTATACCCCAGGCTGGAATCGAACCAGCATCTAAGCTTTAGGAAAGCCTTGTTCTATCCGTTGAACTACTAGGGCGTATTTCTCGCTAATGCAACGCAAGACTAGTGCGCCAACACCAGAATAAGCAAGCAACTTTTTTACATTGCAAATCAATATTCCGCTTTTAAATTCTACCCATGGAACAACGTAGATTAGGCAACAGCGGGATAGTCGTCAGCACCATCGGTCTAGGCACAATGACCTTCGGTATACAAGCTGACAAACAAGAAAGCTACCGCATCATGGATGACGCAATAGAAGGTGGCATCGACTTCTTTGACACCGCAGAGATCTACCCCGTCCCACCCACAAAAAAACTCGCAGGAATCACAGAAACCTGGATCGGCGACTGGATGAAAGACAAATCCATCAACCGTGAATCACTCATCATCGCATCCAAAATAGCAGGCCCAGCACACGGATGGTTTAATCCACCAGTCAGATCAGGTAATGCCGCCATCGATGGATTCAGTATCCGCCGCGCACTCGAAGGCAGCCTCAGACGACTCAAAACCGACTACATCGACCTCTACCAAATCCACTGGCCAGACCACAGCATGCGCGCGCTCGACGCCCTAGAAACTCTCAACGACCTCGTCCGCGAAGGTAAAATACGCACCTACGGCCTATCCAATGACACCTGCTACGGCCTCATGAAATGGCTCAGCGAAGCAGACGCCGCAGGCCTTCGCCGTGCAGACACCATCCAAAATAACTTCTCAGTAAATAATCGCAGATTCGAAGACGAGCTCAGCACAGCATGCATAGCAGAAGGTGTCAGCTGTCTTCCATACTCGCCGCTAGCTGGCGGAGTACTCACTGGCAAATACAATAATGGAGCCAAGCCTAAAAGCGCCAGATTCACCGAATACCTCAACGGCCCACATCGACAACAACAAATGGCCGCCCGCTTCATCAATGATAGCTCCATCACCAACACAAAAGCCATCATCGCCATCGCCCAGCGAGAAGGAATAGACCCAGTCACCTTCGCCATCGCCTGGAGCAAGCAGCACGACTTCGTGGCATCCACCCTCATTGGAGTCAGCTCCCTCGCACAGCTCCCCGCTAACCTAGCAGCCGCAGATATCACCATCAGCGACTCTATCATCCAGGAGATCAACACACTCACAAAATCTAACCTCTACCCAATGGGTTAACATCATCTTACTAGACAATAAGCAACCAAGCTCTAGCCTAGACAAACAAATGAAAGACGCACCAATAGTAACTCAGGGAAAAATCATCAGCCGCAGAGATCAACGCACATTCTGCGTCGAGCTTAAAAACGGTAAACAAATCATCGGCCATACTGAAATGAAAATGGCTCACCTCCTTGACCAGATTAAGGACGGCGACAACGTCCGTCTAGAAATGACCACATTTGATTTCGAAAAAGGTCGTATCACAGAAATCATCACCACCTCATAATGCACTGTATTCTAGGCACAGCAGGTCATATCGACCACGGAAAATCCTCACTCATCAAAGCTCTAACTGGGATCGATCCGGACAGACTCCCAGAGGAAAAAAAACGCGGGGTCACCATCGAACTAGGCTTCGCTCACCTCACCCTAACCGATAAAGGCAAAGACCACGAAATCGGAATTATAGACGTCCCTGGTCACGCTGACTTCGTAAACAACATGGTGGCCGGAGTCGGCTCACTAGACATCGCTATCTTCATCGTCGCAGCCGATGATGGCTGGATGCCCCAGTCAGAAGAGCACCTCCACATCCTAAACTACCTCGGAGTTGAAAACGTCATCATCGCTCTAACCAAAGCAGATCTAGCAGAAGACATAGAATTCACCCAAGAACTCATCCGTGACGAACTCACTGGAACAAGCCTAGAAGAAGCCACCATCATCCCCGTTTCATCCATCACAGGTGACGGCATAGACGACCTCAAAGCAGAGATCCTCATCAGAATCAAACAGCTTAAGCAATCTCCAAAAAACCTCATCCCCAGAATCTCAGTTGACCGCACATTCTCACCCACCGGAGTAGGAACAGTCATAACAGGCACCCTCACAGGAGGAACGCTTTCCAAAGGCCAGCCCATCTCCTGTATGCCAGAAAAACTCACCTCTAACATTCGCGGCATTCAGAACCATTCATCACAAGTAGACACCGCCACACACGGTATGCGCACCGCTCTCAATGTCCCAGACCTCCCCCTCCACGAGCGAGGTAAGCCAGGAGTCCAGAGAGGCTCGGTCATCACCATCGCAGACACTCTAACCCAAACCTCCACACTAGACATCTCCCTCACCAGACAAGAACGCAGCATACGCGGTCAGAGCGCCACCACTCGCGTGCTCAAGCACACCGAGACCATCATCCTCCACCACGGCACATCTCGCACCCGCGCCCGCATCATCCTCCACTCACAAACCCAGCTCGCACCAGGAGAAACCTGCTATGCCCAGCTCAGACTAGAAACACCTATCACCGCATGCGTAGGAGACAGATTCGTCATCCGTGACGGTGCTCAGCAAGGAACACTCGGAGGAGGAGTCATCCTAGATGCACTCGCAGAACCCAGACAATTCCGCAGTGAAACCAGACTAAATTTCCTCACCCTTCGCGCAGAAAACCCACACAACATCCGCCAGCTCATCATCACAGAAATCCAAAAATCCCCCATCCTCCAGAGTTCCGCCCCCATCACAAACTCACCATTCACTCAGGACTACACCGACCTACAAGTAACCAAGCTCATCAAAGAGAAAAAAATCACCCAACGCGGTGAACACATCATCGACCCATCTGGCTGGAAAAATACCATCAGCACCGCTGAAACCATCATCACAATATTCCACAAAAAATTCCCAGACACACCCACCATGCCCATCGAAGAATGGAGGATGCAACTCATAGAAAATAACATCCACCCATCATTATCCGAGCACATTGAAAAGCACATCACTAGTAACGGATTCAATAAAATCAAAGATGGTATCGCCAGCGCAGAGCACTCCCTAGAACTACCAGAGCACCTCCATCAAATAGCAGACAAGATCCTATCCACCCTTAAATCATCCGGCATCATACCACCACCAAGAGTAGAACTGGCCCCCACCCCAGAAGCCAAGCAAGCTCTAACCTTCCTCATCCGCAGTGGCAAAATCATCGAGCTAGACCCCAAAGCCCTCCTTGAAACTTCACAATACCAAGCCGCCAAACAAGCAGTCATCACCCATCTAACTCAAGTAGAGAAAGCCACTGCCAGCGACATCCGTCAGCAAATAGGCACCACCAGAAAAGTCCTAATGCCCCTCCTTGAAAAGCTAGATGAAGATGGCATTACCATACGCCAAGATGACTATCGCCATCTGAGTAAATGAATCTCATATATCCTAATTTACAGCGCCGTATTGAGCGGAAGAAATACCAAATAACCAGACAAGATAAAATCTACCGCTTCTCTCTTCCTCACCATAAAAAAACCTTTGCTTCCATTAAGAAACAAAGGCTAAAAGATTTGAGAGATATCCCTCTAAATTAAATAATAGTGAAATTACTTAGAGTAATTCACCTGACCTGGATTAACACCATTGAAATTAGGTAACGGTCTGAGTGGTGGCACTTCTTCTTCTCCAGTACAGCATCCACCGCATGAAGTAATAGTAAGTGATCCCGCTGCTACGGCCAGTAATGTTACAATTTTGAATATTCTCATAATTAGTTGTAGGTTATGCCCCACATACTGAACGCCTCAGACTCATAGGCAAGAAAAAAGGCAAGCTTCCCTAGAAAAGCTTACCTTAATGTAAATTAGTTTGTAGTTACCTTAACCACATCCGCATCCACAACTTGCACTAAGCAATGTGACTGCCGTAGCAGCCAACGCATAAATGCATGTTTTAAGTAATTGTTTCATTTTAGAAAAATGAACGAATTACTTACCTGGTGATACGTATGTAGAAACAGAAGGTACTGAAGGAGTTACAGACGGTGCTGAAGCTGATCCACATGATGATGAAAGAGCGATGCCTGCTGCTGCTGCTGCGATTGAGATGATTTTAACTAGTTTCATATTATTGTTGTTTATTAAGTTTAGATGCTAGAGAAAAACTTTCCCCCTAACACAATGAAGACTTTATACACAGATTCCCACTGGGCAAGTAATAATAGAATATTTTTTAAGCACCCAGCACTTAGCATTGCCTTATTAGTAACTTAAAGTATGCTCACTGCAATTAACCACCAAATAATGAACCAAGAAAAACACATCGCCATCGTAGGTGCCACAGGCGCCGTAGGAGAAGAAATGCTGAACTGCCTTGCAGAGAGAAATTTTCCTATGAGAAAACTCACTCTACTTGCGTCTGCCAGATCCGCTGGACAAACCAGAAATTACCGCGGTGAAGAAATAATGATTAAAGAACTCACTCACGAGAGTTTTGAAGGAATTGATGTTGCCCTCTTCTCCGCTGGTGGTGGTATTTCACTAGAATACGCTCCATCTGCAGCCAACGCTGGCTGTATCGTTATCGATAACTCATCTGCCTTCCGCATGGATCCTGATGTCCCACTCGTCGTCCCAGAGATAAATCCAGAAGCAGCCAAGTCCACCCCTAAGAACATCATCGCAAACCCCAACTGCACCACCATCATTTCGTTGATGGCTCTCTCTCCTCTCCATAAACAATATGGACTCAAATCCATCATCGCTTCATCTTACCAAGCCGTATCTGGTAGCGGAACCGCTGGTATCTCAGAGCTAGAACAGCAAACCAAGCTTCTTGCAGAAGGAAACGAAATCACCTCTGAAAATATCAACGTCTACCCAGTGCAGATCGCATCAAATGTCATCCCCCACGTAGATGTCTTCCTCGAAAATGGTTACACCAAAGAAGAACAAAAAATGCTCTTCGAAAGCCAAAAAATACTTCAGCTTCCTAACCTAAAAGTCACATGCACATGCGTGCGCGTTCCAGTCTACCGCTCACACTCTGTCTCCATAACCGCTCAGTTTGAAAAGCCAGTTGATGTTGCTGGAGCCAAGGCATGCTTCACAGATCAGCCAGGAATCCAGCTCAAAGATGACCCCCAGAACAACCTATACCCAGTACCTCTAGACACCACATGTAAAGATGACTGCCTAGTAGGGCGTATTAGAAAAGACCAAGTCCTAGACAACGCCCTCACCATCTGGGTAGTCGGTGACCAAGTCAGAAAAGGAGCTGCGCTCAACGCAGTCCAGATTGCGGAAATCATCTAGAAACTCATCATGAGCGACCTCAAACCATGGCTAAAAGCTCAACAAAAACTCGTTGATGCCGCGCTAAAACGCCAGCTTCCCAGAGAAAACGTCCGCCCTTCCACCATCCACAAAGCCATGCGTTACAGCATCTTTGCGGGCGGCAAAAGGCTCCGCCCCATACTCTGCCTAGCTGCCGCTGAAGCCTGCGGAGGAGACCCCAAGAACGCCCTCCTACCTGCCTGCGCCGTAGAAATCATGCACACCTACTCACTCGTACATGATGACCTCCCCTGTATGGATGATGACGACCTCCGCCGCGGTCGACCCACCAGCCATAAAGTCTACGGAGAAGGAGTCGCCGTCCTAACTGGTGATGCCCTCCTAACAGAAGCATTCATTATCATTGCTCAGACTCCCGCGACGAAAAGATACTCAGCGAAAGACTACGTCAGCGAACTAGCCATTACAGGAGGCAGCAGAAACCTCATCGGCGGTCAAATCCTGGACCTTGAAGGTGAAGGTAAGTCACTCACTAAGAAACAACTCATCCAGATTCACGAGGCAAAAACAGCAGCACTCCTAACCAGCTCCATCCGCCTAGGCGCAATGACCGCCAATATCACACCTGCCAAACTCCAAGCCCTAACAGACTTCGGATACAACCTCGGCCTAGCATTCCAAGTCATCGATGATATCCTCGATGTCACCCAGACCACTGAGCAACTAGGTAAAACAGCAGGCAAAGATGAAGCTGTTGATAAATCCACCTACCCAGCCATCCTAGGACTAGACAAATCGCGCAAAGAAGCTGCACGCCTCACCAAAAAATCCCTAGATGCCCTCAAGCCGCTTGGAAAAAAAGCCACCAGGTTAGAGCAAATTGCGCATCACCTACTAGACAGAGATTACTAATCCTTCATCAGCTAACTAATTAATTTGAAAGAAAGTCACTTTACGAGAAGTAATATCCACCCTATATTGTAAGCATATGAAAAAATCTCAATCACTCAAAGTCACGCTACTAGCAGGTGCTGCCATCGCAGCGAGTATCATGCCCACGCTAGCTACAGCAGAGCTCTACAAAACAAAGTGCTTCGCATGCCACCAAGCTGAAGGAGCCGGCATCCCTAGCGTATTTCCCCCACTCGCAAAATCTGAGTGGGTAAATGGCCCAGCTGAAAACCTCATCCGCATCCAACTCCGCGGCCTCATGGGAGAAATCACTGTCAAAGGTGCCAAATACAACTCAGCAATGCCTCCTAACGCTGCCATGACTGATGAAGAGATCGCTTCCGTCCTCACATACGTTCGTAGTAATTTCGGCAACAAAGCAGATCCCATCACAGCGCAAATGGTCAAGAAACACCGTAACGAAGTAGGCAAGCCTATGCTCGCCGCAAAAGACCTCATCGACCCAGCTAAAGCTAAGGAAGAAAAGAAGGACCAGTAATCAAAAATTTAATACCTCAAAATGGTCATCAGTTTTCTAACTGGTGACCATTTTTATTGCTCAGATGTTAAATTTACTAACGAAATAAAATCCACATAGCCTGCTTCAAATCCACACCATGAGAAGTGGCAGACAATTCACCCGTATCAACATCGCGTGCATGCACCACTACCCTATTCTCCTTCTGCCCCGCTATCAAAAACCACTTACCATCAGGCGAAATCCCAAAATGCCTCGGTATCCACGCCCCAGTAGACTGCTCCTGAATAATACTAAGATCCGCCACATTCAGCACAGAAATCACATCACGCTTCTCATTCGCCAGATCCCTACAAGCCACATAAATAAACTTCCCATCAGCAGACAACTGAATCTCAGAACAGGTCATATCCTCACCAGCCTCCTTCATCACCGGCTCAGTCACCTCTAGTGTCAATCCGCCAGAATCAGCATCTCTTGCAAACCTACTAACCGTCAATGTCAATTCATTCAATACATAAAGCCTATCACCACTCTCAGAAAACACCATATGCCTGGGACCTCCTCCAGCAGGCACATCAGCCGAGCCACTAGCGCTAAGTTTTCCCGTAACTGAATCTAGCTTATAAATCATCACCTTATCCGTCCCCAAATCCGCCGCATAGACAAACTGATTATCCGGAGACACATAAATAGAATGCGCATGTGGCCCCTTCTGCCTCCTCACATTCACACTACTCCCCACATGCTGATGAATACTCACTGCTTCAGATATCACCCCATCACCACCCACCTGATAACTCGCCACACTCCCATTCGAATAATTCGCCACGAACAAATGTTGCGACTTGGCATCTAGAGAAATATGACAAGGCCCAGCCCCCATCGAACTTTGCTGGCTAATCCCCTTCAGACTACCATCTTCTTGACGTGCAAATGAAGCTACAAAACCCGTTTTCTCTCCCTTAGATCGCCCCACCGCAAAAAGAAATTTCCTATCTTCAGAAATAGCCAGTGATCCTGGACTAGGGGTTTTCACCGCATTCTTCAGAGCTGAAAGCTCACCCGTTTCCGTGTCTAAAAGAACCTGATAAATACCCTCCTCAGATCCACTTCCAAGATAGACTAAAATCTTCTCTGCACACAGCTGCGTTGCCATAAGCGCGCTAAGCAATAATGTTTTAAGCATTCATTGATAATGGCAGATATCTTATGACAGACCAAACACAAAAATAGCCGTTTCTTTCCTTTAATCCTCACTCCATTACTATATAAATATCCCCCTATAGAGAAAGACACCAACCCTACACCGTGATCAGCAAGCACTCTAACAGATCAATCAAACAAAAATAAAAATCATGCAAGTATCCGACCTAAACATTACCAAAAACCTCCCTCTCCCATCACCCGCTGATATGATGAGCGAGATCAGCCGCTCAGACGAGCAAGCCACATTCATGGCTCAATCCCGTGAAATCATCCGCAATATCCTCAACGGAAATGACTCACGTTTCCTCCTCATCGTTGGACCATGCTCTATCCATGACTCCAAGGCAGGCATCGAATACGCAGAAAAACTCGCCAAGCTAGCAGACCAAGTAAAAGACAAAGTCTACATCGTCATGCGCGTCTACTTCGAGAAACCTCGAACCACAGTAGGCTGGAAAGGCCTCATCATGGATCCGCACCTCGACGGCTCAGATAATATCACCACAGGACTCAAAGTAGCACGCACATTCCTCCGCCAAGTCATCGACCTAGGCCTCCCAACCGCAACTGAACTCCTAGACCCCATCACCCCTCAATACATCGCTGACCTCATCTCATGGTCAGCCATCGGAGCTCGCACTACAGAGAGCCAGACCCACCGCCAAATGGCATCAGGGCTCTCCATGCCACTCGGATTTAAAAACACCACCACTGGCGACCTCATCGCCGCAGTGAATGCCATCAATGCCGCCACCCAGCCTCAGACATTCCTCGGAGTCTCAGAGCAAGGCGTAGCATCAGCAGTCACCACATCAGGAAACCCAGACTGCCACATCATCCTCAGAGGCGGAGACTGCGGACCAAACTACTCAGCCAAGCACGTCGCTGAAACAGTCGACCTACTCACCAAAAAAGAAGCCTGCTCCAGTATCATGATCGATGCCTCACACGCCAACTGTGAAAAGAACGACGAACTAATGCCAAACGTCTACCGCGACATCATCGCCCAGCGTGCCGCAGGCAACACCAAGATTATCGGCGCCATGCTTGAAAGTCACCTAGTAGCTGGAAACCAAAAGTTCCCCCAGCCTCTCCCAGAACTAACATACGGCCAGTCCATCACAGACAAATGCATCAATTGGGAAACAACAGTAGAACTAGTAAAAGAAACTCAAGCCTCATTATAAAATCATAGACCATTAAGTAGCCTAGAATAATTTCACTCTCAACACCATTAAATTGAGGGTGGAAATGCTCCTAATTTCTGCGTTTACTAACTCTCTCATAAGTAAAACTAGTCGCTAACTTAAAACAAACAAAACATTATCCAAATCCTACTGATCAATAAAGTAACTCAAGCTCTCCAGCTCCATAGCCAAATCCAC
>JALZVD010000048.1 GCA_023300205.1 Akkermansiaceae bacterium
TCCAAGTCTGCACACGCTCTGAATCGATATCGCTCAGAAACTTATCTGTCTCAGCACGATTTCCCGCAAGAATCACGTGCTCAAGATTTTCTGGGCGTTTCGCCTTCGCTCTCAGCACCCGACGAGTCACCAGGTTCCGGAAGTTCAAAAAGCAGAACATGAAAATAAAACCCACTCCTAAGGTCAACCTGCGAGCGCCCTGCAGCTTGAAAAAGATCGCCACAAGAGCCACCACAAAAGCCACCACGAAAATGCCTCTAAATAAGTCATTAATGGCCTGCCCTCGACTCTTCGATACCACTCGATCGTAAAAGCCAAATTTCTCTAAAATTAGAGGCGTCAGCGGAACAACGATGTAGACAACCCACATCATACCATCAAGACCAAGATCCACCCCCTGTTCTGATCCAAACAGCAAATAACGAATCGGAGCTCGCAACGCTGCAGCTAATGCAAAGCCCGCCCAGACTAGTAGAGCATCAAACACCTGCAGTAACTGAGATGAGAACAACTCGTTTTTCCCTCGATCCATCATGATCCTAAATCATTTCCCTTTTCCAAACTCGGGTCTCTCCCCTCACCGGGACCTGAAACCACCACAGGAAGCAACTGCTTCAAAAAATCTGTGATCAATCCCTTCGTTCCCTTCTCATCAAACACCTCCATACCAGGAAGAGAAAATCCCTGCTCAGCATGCTTCGCTGTGATGAAGGAAGAAAAAGTCGCATAGGCCCAGCGCTGATCATACCCCTTAAAAAGACGATCCTTCATATCTGACATCGTCCGTTGATAGTGCCCTGCGAGCACTGCTTCATGCCCAAAAAAAGTGTAATAGAACACCCTCCAGAGATAAACTGGATTTCCATCAGCGGTGAGATAAGGAGTAGGCTTATCACCCTCCTTCTCTGAAGGTTTCATCGCAGCACGCTTGCAAATCATTTCCTTTACCGGGAGGAGCTGACCACTCGGCAAAAGGCCCTCAAGCTGGAGATAACTCTCAGTCACAAAAGTCCAGCCCTGCGCCCGCAAACAAACTTCTGGCCGATGAATACTCTGACTGAGATTCTTACCCGAAAAAACAACCGAAGTCTCAATTGCAGGCAGCTGCCCCCTCCTGTCACGATATTGCATCCGTCGGAACTCAGTATCCTTCGCCAACACCTGCTTCTCTCTCTCTCCTGGCTCGCCGGGAATTCCGTGCCACCTCCCGACATCCTCCGGAAGAGTCTTAGAAAGCCGAGAAGGTTTCATTCCTGGTGTCTTTGGCATCAAGAAAAGAAAGCTGAAGGCAGCAGCAATAAAGAAGAGTAGGATAGCAGCTCGCTTTTTCATACCGCGGGATCAGGAAGAGAATTTTTATTTTTACGAGAAACAGAAACCTTCTTCTTCCTCCGAGTCTTAAAATTCAAAAGATATTCAACCAAATAAAGACCAGAAAGCGCAATTGGGAAAAATAAAAGAAGCCCCCCCCAATCATGGTAAGTCGTCATTGCAAAATCAGCGAAGCCCATCTTCGCAATGACAAGAATCGTGAAAACCCTTCCAAAATTCCCAATGATTGCGAGAGGAAGAGCAGAAGCAAAGAGAACCGCCTTTTTCCACATTACTTTCTGAGTGTAATGAGCGAACACCGCAGCAATCATCGTAAGAGCCATCAAAGACCGGATGCCACTACACCCCTCCGCAATATCCATCGATTGTCCACCCACAGAAGCAATCGTAATTGTAGAGCCCTGTCTCACCAAATCCATCCCAAAGAAAAGACCCGCATGATAACAGCCCTCCGTAATAAGAACCTGTAAGCGCCCCGTCAAAGCTGCTTCCAATCCAGGAACCGGTATCGCAAACCACCAGAAAAAAGCAGGAAAGACAAAATGCCGAGTCACCTTAAAGCCAAAGAGAAACCAAAGTGTTCCAATCATCGTAAAAGGCACTCCAATAATCGCCACACGCGGTTGAATCGTCCGCACAGATCCCAAATAAAAAATAAGACCGATCGCCAAGATCGCAAGCCCCCAGGAACTTGGACTCACCAGCTCATCTTTCGCCCGCTTATAACCAATCCAGCACATCACCACGAACGCAGCCGGAATAAAACGACCATGTAAGAATCCGTTATCCGGATTACAAGCATGCCATGTCCACCCAGCTAAGGACTTCCCCACCACTGTGGGAAACCCTGGATAAAAAACATAGAAAAATAAGAGCAGTAATGCAGAAAGCATCATTAGCACTCGCGCTCCTTGATCAAATTCACGCCCTCCCGCCAAACACACATTAGCAGCTTCTTTTTTACCTTTAAGCTCCATTGTTAAGTAAATATAAAGGTATTGACTTCTTCATCATTCTGCAAGCGCCAATCGTCACTATGGTGATAATCCACATCGTATTTACTATTCCGTGGAAAAAATTCCGAGTGGCTGCCCTCCACTTGCGACATCCCAAAAGCGATGAAGATTCGGTAGCACAAAGCCCAAATCAGAAGAAGGAACACCCATCCATAAAGCGAGATCTCCATAATATTCATCGACCGAAGTCGTCGGAATCAGGCGGCCTCTCCCAGCATCAAGAACAGTATTAAGAGCAAGATCAGGATAATCTCCTAAAACTCTTCCCCCAGACACTGCACCGCCAACCACAAACTGATTCCCTCCCCAAGCATGATCTGTCCCATTACCATTCGGAGTGAGAGTCCTCCCAAAATCAGAGCAAGTAAACAGCGTAACCTCCTCTTCCGTCTCAAGAAAGGCCATCGCAGCCTGAAATTCTCCAATCGATTTACTAAGCTGCTCAAGCAAAGCTGAATGCCCCCCAGAGGATCCGTGAAGATCCCATCCGCCAAATTCCACAAAGAAAGTCTGCCGATTCTTATTAAGCGTTCCACGACTAGCTATGGTACGAGCCACTGTTCGAAGTTCTTGTGAGAGTTCACTACTAGAGAAAAATTCTCCAAGGTCAGACTGAGCAGCCAAGGCACCGGTAAACTCCTCCGAAGCCTCAATTGCATTCTTTCGTAAATTCACAAAAGTCCTCTCAAAAGCATTTTGATATTCCGCATCGAGAATAGACTCTGTTGCTTGCCGTCGGTGAGCAAAACTTGCATTTTCCCAATCTTGTATAGCCAGAGTTCCTGATGGAGAAATGGCAAGCGCCGCCGAGCCCCCCCCGCTTTGAAAAACATTCAACCCAGAGAGTGAAACATTCATCGAGACTTTACTCACCCCATTGAGGTCAGAAAGGTAATCGGAAAGCCTTCCGCCCCATCCACTCTGCGGAGAGCGCTGATCAGGAAGCGTAGACTGCCAATGGACTGATTGATCCGAATGAGAAAAAAGACCTAAAGGGAGCTTTGCGGTCCCTGCATTGAAATCACTCTGAGTCGTTGGCTCAATGAGAGAACCTACATTTGAGACAAAAGCCGCTTTGCCTGCACTATAGAGGCTATGCAATTCTGGCATTTTTTCTTGAATTCCCAGTTCCCTCCCATCCGGTAAAGGATCAGGCAATGCAAGAAGCTCCGTCGCAGGAAGAGCCACAGTTCTACGCGAAGCCTCATAATCAACTCTCGCATCGCCAGAATAGGGAACCAACATGTTGAAGGAATCATTTCCACCGGCCAAAAAAAGACAAACTAGCGCCTTATAATCCCCCTCTGAATCACTCTGATCAGCAGCAAGCCTCCCTGTCATACTCAGATTAAGGAGAGAGGACATAAGCGCCGTGCTTCCGATAGCTCCGCAACTTGCCTCACCAAGAAAACGGCGCCTGTTTATTGAAGATTTGTTTACCATCATAAAAAGCTATTTAAGAATAATAAAATCAGGAGAGTTAACGATTAGATGTACTGCAGTTCGCACTTTGCCTAAGGCGCTGCTTTCCTGAGAAATCGCACTTTCCGACGCCGCCCGAGTTGTCTCTGAAAGATTCTCCCCAGTAAGAAGCTCGTCCAGCAGACCAAGAAGTGCCTCGCTATCATCAGCCACCTCAATTCCATCAGCAAGATTAAGACGCACTCCGTTAACACCAAAAGTGATCAGATCTCTCAGGTAATTATCGGTCCCAATAAGATTTGAAGCCGTTGCGATTTGTAACTCAGGACTCGTTAGTCCAGCCTCGCGCAATTCCCCTGAAGGCATATGGTCAGGAAGGTAATAGTTGAAAACCGTAGGTGATAGCATTGGATACTGCCCAAAATTATCATTCATCATTCTAAAATTTGCGCTAAGATTACCCGAGGTATGGCCTTCAAGCGCACGAATTAAGTGAGTCATCCTAATAATCGGCTCGCGCACCTTTGGCGAAGTCTTCACAGACGGCGTTCTTACCTCTTCATCAAGCAGGATCCCCTCAATAACTGAGTCCAAAGATCCTCCCGTAGCAGTCCATACCCTTGCAACCCGAGAAAGATAGCCTGGGCTAGGATTCGAACTCGTAAATCGCTGAATAAGGCGGCGACAAATGAAAGGGGCTGTATTCTCATGCCAGCAAAGAGCATCGAGAGTCGCCTGAACATCTTCCTCCCCACTCTGTCCAGCGGGAAGAACTTGTCCACTCACTAAAATCTTCTCCCCCATGTCGTGCTCATCATCCCAGAGTTTCATCGGGTGCTGATAGTCATTACCACGTGGAGCACTGAAAAAACTCTCCGCAATTTGCCCATTCCTGTCTCGACTGAAGCTCATCCCCGTAAAGACGCGCGCCATTTCCTTAATTTCCTCATTGCCATAGGTAGGAATAAAATTGTCATTCGCATCTAATTTGCGGCTTCCATCAGGATTAAGCTCCCAAAGACCAATCGTGAAAAGCTGCATAATCTCTCGAGCAAAATTCTCATCTGGAAAACGATTAATTGCAGGATTGGCAGGCCTATTTTGTAAATGAGACAAATAAAAACCCATCACTGGACTATAGGTAACATCCTCTAAAACACTCCGATAATTGCCAAATGCCCCCCTCACAAAATGATCATAAAAGACCGCTTGAGTGATAGGATTGTCACCAATAACTGTCCCATTGTCAGTATTGACGACTAGAATCTGACTGAGTGCATAAGCGACCCGCTGCCTTAACTGATCAGGAGCAGTAAAAGCTGATTTTAACCAGCCATACTTCCACAAGAAAGCATCCGCAGGCCTACCTGTCTGAAACATCGTCGTCCGCGTCAACACCTCTGGAAGCCCACGTTGATCATCGAGCCAACGTGCTAACCCTTTCGTTTGAACATCTAAAATGGACACTTCATTCGGGCCAAAGGTTGCCTGCACCAAAAAGCGAGAAGCTTCCTCGGAAGAAGGAAGACGTTGCGGGAGAATGCTCCCGTCATTTAGGGTGAAGCCTCCTTCGGCCTCCAGTAAACGAACAGCGGAAACAAAGTCCGAAAACTCCTCTTCGGATTGACTCACCGGATCATCATCATCCCAACCTAAAAGCGCTTCCTCCCAAGCTGTTAAACCATCACCGTCACCATCCACATCAAATACCCTCACACGATAAATAACTTGGTCCGCTTCACTAAAAAATGACACGGGGCCAGCGACAGGAAGAGTGAAAGGCATCGTAACCCAGCTTGCTGAACCTTGATCCCAATGTTCAAGAGCATAGGACTTACCAACCACTCGATTCCAATTAAGGGTAGTCGTTTGATTAGAATAACTAATCTCAGTGATTTTTAAGAGATCAGACGCATCTAAGGGATTAGTGCCAGAGATAGCCTCGTCCCGATCACTCACACCATCCCCATCGGAATCGGAAT
>JALZVD010000049.1 GCA_023300205.1 Akkermansiaceae bacterium
TTAAGGACGCATAATCCCATATCCATTTCTGTGTTACAAGTAATTAATACCATAAACTCACATCGCTACGCACAACCCAATAGAGCCCTCATGAAAGAACAGCGATGCCCTTAAATGAGCAAAGATGAGCATCATCACCAGTAACCAGACCGATGAAATATCGTTGATCAAAAAATCACCTCCCATCCATCACATCAACTGCGCACCAGCCTCAGCCAAAGGACTACGCTCACCTCTACTTAAAGAAACATGCGCAGTAAACGGCTGACCCTTCAAGCGATTCCTCGTATAAACCAACCCGTTACTCCGACTATCCACATAAGGATTATCAATCTGTGCAGGATCACCCACCAAAACTAATTTAGACCCCCTAGACATCCGAGTCACCACAGTCTTAGCCTCCTGAGGAGTCAACTGCTGTGCCTCATCCAGCACGAAAAATCGGTTAGGAATTGAACGCCCTCGTATATAACAAAGCGCCTCTATCTCCACCACCCCCTGCTCAATCAAATGATCATAAGCCTTCACACTCTTCACATCATCATCCTTCTTCCCCTGCTTTCTACGTGCCGTCTGGCTTCCACTAGGAGGTGCCATTAGCAACTCAAGAGCATCGTAGATCGGCTGAAGCCAAGGACGCATCTTATCATCCAGATCTCCCGGTAAAAATCCTAATTGATCACCCATCGCCACAACCGGACGACTAATCGTAATTCCATTATAACGCCGGTTAAACATCTCATGCAGACCAGCAGCCACCGCCACCAACGTCTTACCCGTGCCCGCCTGACCATAACAAGTCACCAAAGAAATATCCGGATTCAACAACGCATCGATCAAACACTTCTGTCCCAAGTTAAGCGGTTTCAAATTATGCCCATCTGGGATCCGTAACACTTCAGGAGTTTGCAGCCGCACAAAGAAACCCTCAGAATCCAAACGCGCCGGCATCGTCTGCTTATCACCTGCGCTCAAAAGCACATACTGATTCAGCACCACACCCTCACGCCTCTCATGAGGAAGCTCCAAATGCCCACTACTAGCAAATCTCTGCAACTCAGCAGGATTCACATCCACAGGGAAAATATCATAATTACTCACCTCACGTGGATCCACCTTATCATTCTCATAGTCCTCACAAACAATATGCACAGCACGCGCCTTCAACTGCATATTCAGATCCTTCGTCACCAAGACAACAGGCGCTTCATTATATTCTGAGAGCAGTAAAGTCACCGCCATAATCCGGTGATCAACTCGCGCCTTATCTGGAAAAATCCTTAAAAACTGATTCAAAATCTCACTATTATCCACACAAAAAGTCGGATCATAAATCACCAACCGTATCGTCCCTCCACCATCAGTAACCACACCCTGAGTAACACTCCCCTCACTAGAAAACAACTCAGTCAACTTACGGTGAACCTGCCTAGCATTCGCCCCTCGGTCACTCTGCTCATTCTTAAATTTATCTAACTCACTAAGAACATCCGCTGGAATACAAAGATGATTATCTGCAAACCTATTCAAACAACCCGGATCATGCAGCAACACATTCGTATCTAACACAAAGTTCTTTGCACCCACAGGATCATCCGGAGCCTTCAGCCCAAACTCCTGTAACTGTGACACCACCTTGCTCTTCTCAGGCATAGCTGACTTTGTTTCCACGCCAGGATTCGTGCATCTATCAGCACCCTCATTTAGTTGTTCCACCGTTTCAATCATAATTTATTTCGTCAAAAAATCATATTCTAACATACCACACAAACACTCACCTCCAACCACCTCTCTTACCTCCATCTCTGTTAAAAAAATATTCAATCTACCCTAACTATCGACCCATCTCCCTCTCATGGCAATAGAAAACTTACTCATGAAAATAATTCATGAAAAATTTAACCAAACTACCCAGTAATAGAAAGCATCAAACTCACCCTAAACCATCAACACAACTGGCAGATCAAATAATATTTCGCTTCTACTCCCATGCCATTAGTGGATACTAAAAAACGAATACGTAAACCAAATGAAATACTTCATCATACTAATAACCACCCTAACATCAATCGCATCAGCTCTCGAATACGATGTCTACCTCCTCGCAGGCCAGTCCAACATGGATGGCCGTGCTAAAAACAAAAACCTCAAACCTTCACAGCTAAAATCATTCCAGAAGACCATCATCTTCTACAGAAACCCACCACACATATCCAACGGATGGAAACCACTCCAACCAGGATTCAGTGTCGCTCCTAAACAAAACCCAACTATCCCATCTCAGACTTTCGGCCCAGAAATCGGATTCGCCACTGCCATGCAGAAAGCCCAACCCAAACAAAATATCGCCCTCATCAAAGCATCTAAAGGCGGATCCAACCTACGCACCCAATGGACACCAGGAGAAAAATCCAAACCTGAATCTCAAGGTCCATGCTACAAAAACTTAATCGAGACCATCCAACTAGCCACAGATCAACTCACAAAAGAAGGTCACACATTCAAATTCCGTGGACTAATATGGCATCAAGGAGAAGCAGACTCCAAGGCCAGCACCGAACGCCATCATCAGCGTTTAGTTCAACTTATCGCCCGTATCCGTGAAGACACCAACAACCCAAACCTTCCATTCGCACTAGGTGAAGTATTTGATAACGGCAAAAGAGACCAAGTCCGCGCTGCAATACGCTTAACCACAGAGAAAGACCCTTTATGCGCACTCGTCTCATCTCAAGGCACCACCACCTGGGACCCAGGGACACACTTTGATGCCAAAAGCCAATTACTACTAGGACAACGCTACGCAGAAGCAATCTTGAAACTAAAAGCTACCACCACCTCTAAACCTTGAATCTAACATTTCTCATCACACTACTAAGCTTCTTCCTAAATCTCCCCCTCCCATCAAAAGAGATCTTCATCCACCCAGGAATAGCCCACAGCCAACAAAGCATCGACTTCGTTAAAAAGAAAATCGCCGCAAAACAACAACCATGGATCAAAGCATGGCAAGACCTCAACACCTCTAAACACGCCGCACTAGACTGGCAACCTCAACCTCGTGAAATCGTCGAGCGTGGCCCATACAACATGCCAGACATCGGCTCTTCAGAACTCTCCAATGATGGCAAAGCCGCCTACACTCACGCCCTATGCTGGGTCCTCTCAGGCAATGAAGCCCACGCAAAAAAAGCAGCAGAAATCCTAGACGCCTGGGCATCATCTCTAAAAATAATAAAAAATCACGATGCCCGTCTCCTTACAGGAATGACCGCCCCACACTACTCCATCGCTGCAGAAATCATCAAACACACATGGACCAAATGGCCACACAAGAACCAGCAACAATTCGCATCTCTACTACGCCAAGTCTTCTACCCCATCATCAAAGACTTCTACCCTTCAGCAAACGGAAACTGGGATGCATCCATGCTCCAAGCCATGATCGCCATGGCCGTCTTCCTTGAAGACAAAGACATGTTTGATAAAGCAACAAACTACTACCTAACAGGCCACGGTAACGGCGCAATCGGCAACTACTTCATGAAATCAGGCCAATGCCAAGAAAGCGGCAGAGACCAAGCACACACCCAAATGGGCCTTAGATTCCTAGCAAACACAGCTGAAACCGCTTGGCTCCAAAACCTAGACCTCTACAGCGCACTCAATAACAGATTACTCAAAGGATTCGAATACACAGCAAAGTACAACCTTGGCCATGATGTCCCCTATCAACCATACAAAAGCTACAAAGGACGCTACCATTACAAGAAACTCTCTGATAAATCCCGTGGTCGCCTACAATC
>JALZVD010000050.1 GCA_023300205.1 Akkermansiaceae bacterium
GTCGGTCTTCCAGACCTTTGTTTGCAAGGATTTATCAATGTTTTCTACAAACAGAGCCGGTCTTCCAGACCTTGCACTTATCCAAAACTCACGTTAAAATAGGAACTGCTGTTAAACGTGTTTACTCACGCAGAGTTCGCAGAGAAAAAACGGCGTTCCTACTAGTCTCTGCGAGCTTTGCGTGAAATATATAAATCAACAACTTTGATACTCTACCTAATTAATGTGAGCTAAGAGTTGAATTGGATGTACTGGTCGTTAGATGTAGCTAAATCGTGCCGTAGGTACGACATGTTGGTAGAAAAGGATAATATTTGTTGATTTTCGTGCCGTAGGTACGAATTAGCGTCAAGTAAGAATTTCACCATATGTAGTTCATTGAAATACAGATACTATAGCAAAGGGTTTAATTTTTGTATTTTTCTATATAAAAATTAAAAAACAGCTCATGGTAGTTTGGAGTAAAAAAGCCCTATTACGTTTGTCTATTCTAAAGCAACGTATCCAAGAAGCAGAAAAACAATCGGCTATTCTATCAGATAAGCTGGTTCAGGATTTAAAGCTAGAAGAACAAGGCTGGTCAAGTGGCTATTATATTAAACCTAATCCTAAAATAACAGTGACAAGTTTATTTAAAGGTTTTTGGCAGATGCAAGACAAAGGAGAAAATTGCTTACGTCTATGGAGTTTACATACGGGTATGGAAGTAGATCAAGTGCTTAGTAAACAAGCGATTGATTATCGAATGAATCATAGAACGTTAGAGCTAGTAGAACAAGTCTTAAAACACACATTACAACTGAAATTGAATGAACATTTTTTAGAGCAAGCAGCAGATGAAAATATTAAATTTCTAGTTGGTAAATTTAGGAATGTGCTGCTTCAAGACAGTACCATGCAAAGTTTACCAGTGAGTGTAAAAGATTTATATAAAGCTGGTAATACCCAAAATAAAGAAATGGGGATGCTTCGCTTACAATGCGTTTATAATTTCACGACTCAGACATGGGTAGACTTTAAACTAGGAGGCTTTACCAATAATGACCAATCGGAGGCGATGATGATTACTAAAACGGCTCAAAAACGAGATTTAATTCTACGAGATTTAGGGTATTGTACCCTGAAATCTTTAGCTCAACTAGTTAAGAATCAATTTGTTGTAACTCCTTGGGATAAAAAGAGCAATATGTATGACCCTATTACAAAGGAACACTTACCGCTGTTAGAACTTTTCAAAGGAAAACAAGAAATTGACCAAGCTATCCTACTTGGAAGGAAACAACAATTACCAATGCGCTTAGTAGCTACTAAATTACCAAAAGCGGTTGTTGAAAAGCGGATCAAATCGGCAAAAGCTAAGCAGACTTCTAGCAGTAACCATTCCGAAGAATATTATGAATTACTCGGATGGGATATTTTTTTAACCAATGTAGATAACGTAACTCTTAATCCTAAACAGATTGGACAATTATATGGGCTTAGATGGTACATTGAAATCTTGTTTAAAGCATGGAAAAGTCATGCTAATTTCACGACCATGCTAGGTCAAAAAAAGATGTGCTACCACCGAACGATTATCAGTATTTATTTGCTCTTAATTCGATTTGTCTATTGTAGTCTTGATATTTATCACTACATCCAAGAAAAAGTAAAAGAGCAAACAGATAGTTTTATCAGTATTATGAAATTTCATGATGTATGTAAAAGTCTATCGGCTATTATTTTGTCTATTTCCTCCTTGAGTGATTTAGATTATCTAATCCCCTATTTTGTCAAACATGCCACTTATGAAAAACGGAACCAGCGTTTAAATATGAGGCAAAAGTATCTATATTTCAAAGAACTACAAATTTAGTTTTTCTTACTTGACGCTAATTCGTACCTACGGCACGGAAAATCCAAAATAAATAATACAAGCTACCGACATGCCGTCTACGGCACGAATAACGCACATAAAGTTATAATTACACCCGTTGAATTTTAGTATTATTCTTTGATAATCAATTAGATTCAACTCTTAGTTGGGATATTTTATATACCACTACAAAGCTACAGAACCATGATTAAACAAAACAATGATTGAAATAAGGAGTAGGATTATTCAGATATAGTTTGGTAAGACCTTATAATAGGTTTGCTAAAGAACGAACAAAAAATAGGGAATAATTCGATAATAAATTAAACATTTTATCTTGTTCTTTTTACTTTGTTCCTATTTATTCTTAGCTAGTTTTTAAAGTAAAAAGGCAGCCCAGTGGGCTACCCATACTATGAGAAACGAATTCTTATTGTCGATTTAAGGCAGTTTTGGCGATTATAGTGATCTTCAATAAATAGACATTTATCATCCAAAATCTGCTATAACAAAGATACATATATTATATGTAAAAAAAATTATATTTTATTTTTTTTTACGTATTGCCAAAAAACCGACAATTTCATTTGGATCACAATATTAATTAGTTAGTTTAGAGTACTTATACTATGTAGGATACTTACTCGTTTAGAAGAATGTATTCTTTAGTCTAAGTAATAAGTCAAATTATATTTGACTAGTTGAGACTTACCTTTGTGTTGCTAAGAATATAAATTTCAACTAGTAAGATTTAGTGATAAAATCACTTTGAAACTAGTAAGCTATTAAAATTCGCAGAAAAGCGCTCTCCCTTGGGAGTTGGGGTAATCGCAAGAGCAGGAAACGCTTACTTGCGATTACCCCCAACCCCCAAGGGGGAGCGAAATAGGAGAAATTCAGAAAACGGGAATAATCTTATTAGTCAAACTAATTCTTAATAGAATTATAATAAGTCAACCTATATGTGACTAGTTAAACTTAGTTTTCTATTAAAAAAAGACTAATTCTTAACTAGTCAGATTTATGTTGATTTAACACTAAGGAATGTGTATGGAATAAGTTCGTAATTTAGGGTAGCTTATTTTGTTCTTAGTTTTTGCTTTAATGAAGGAGAATTGTTGATACTTTGACTGA
>JALZVD010000051.1 GCA_023300205.1 Akkermansiaceae bacterium
AAGCCGGCGGCTTTTTTGTCGCCATCCATGTCGATGTGATGGAATGGGATGCCGGCTTTTTCTGCGATGGACTTGCAGGTGTCGCGGTTGCCGATGATGGAGGTGATTTCGATGGGCATTTCTCCTAGCTTGGTGCGCCAGAGGATTTCATTGAGGCAATGGTCTGTCTTGGTGACGAGTACTGCGGTGCGCATTTTGTAGGGTTGCTCGCGGAAGTGCCAGGTGGCGTTGAGCGATTTTCCTAGGGTTTTGAATCCGCTGATGAAGTCGCTAATTTCTACGGAGAGGTTTGTGGTGTCTATTTCTACGCGGGCTAGAAATTTATCATTTGATGAGTCTGTGAACTGAGAGAATTCGACGAGGTTGCCTGCGTAGTCTGCTACGTAGGATGCAATCTTAGCGACGATTCCGTGCTGGTCTGGGCAGTCAATTTTTAGTATAAGGCCTTTCATGGGGTTAGTAATAGTCAGGAATGGTTTAAGAGCGCCAATACTTTTTTTGATTATGAGTGGAAATGATAGTTGAGCGTGTATGATGAAGTGATGAGCTTTTTATGGTGGAGGGTGTTTGTCTGTCCTGCTCAATATGAGAGTTTTGCAAATTATTTTTTGTGTTGATGTGAAAAAAATGGAGGGATTGGTATTTTCGGGTTGCCAGAAGTGGGGATATTTCCATACTGGCTCTCCCGAGAAATAACTCATAAAAAGCTTGTGAAAAATTTCACAAGCGTATACAAGCACCGCATCAAAGCACTACTAATTCATGGCTAATTACTTTCCTCGTTGGACAAATATACTACCGCTGAAAATCGCGATCTGCATTGGCGCGCTTGCGCTTGGCGTTGTTACCGCCTTTACTTATTACGCGACGCCTAAGGCTCAGAGAGTTGGGTATATGCCGGATCAGCCGATCCCTTATGATCATGAATTACATGTGACTCAGCTTGGTTTGGATTGTCGTCATTGTCATAGTTTTGTAGAGAAGTCTGGTCATGCTAATATTCCTACTGCGAATACGTGTGCTAATTGTCACGTTAAGGGTGGGATTAAGTCTGATAGTGAGAGGTTAGCTCCTTTGTTTGACGCTATTGAAAGCGGCGAGCCAATCAAGTGGGTGCGTATTCATAAGGCGCCTGATTATGTTTTCTTTGATCACTCTGCTCACCTTGGACGCGGAGTTTCTTGTGTAGAGTGTCATGGGCAAGTGGATGAGATGCCGGTGGTGTATCATGCTAAGAACTTGAGTATGGGAATGTGTATCGAGTGTCACAGAAATCCTGAAGAGGCACTGCGTCCTTTAGAGCAGGTGTTCAATCTGAAATATGATGCGGCTGATTACCTTAAGAAGAATGATACAGCTGCTGAACAGGTGGCTAGCTACATTAAGGATAAAGATTTGGATTTAGAACTAACCAATAGTGATGATGCGCAGCGAGCAATGGGCTTGATGCTGAAGGATCGCTGGAATGTGCAGCCTAAGGAGAGCTGCTTCACTTGTCACAGATAATTTTTACTAATCACTTTAATTTAACTTTTCGAAAGAAATGAGCAAACGCAAATGGCATCACCCGGAGGTTCCTGTAGAGGAACGCGGAACTAAGGTTTGGCGCAGCGCCGGAGAACTAGAGGATACACCTGGTCTACGCCAGTGGGTAGATAAAGAGTTCCCGCGTGCATCTGAGATGATGCGTGATGAAGAAGATCAGGAGAATACACGTCGTTCCTTCTTAAAGCTAATGGGGGCATCGACTGCTTTGGCTGGTTTGGGCTTGGCTTCATGTCGCCGTCCTGAGTCATTGATCGTTCCGTTTCTTGATTCTGTAGAGTGGACTATACCCGGTAAGGCGACTTACTATGCGACTTCCATGCCGGGGGCAAATGGAGCAGTGCCACTTGTGGCGGCTACGTTTGAAGGGCGCCCAACAAAGCTTGAGCCAAATAAGCAGAACCCTGGGGCGAATGGTGTGGATTCACATACGCAGGCTTCTATTCTTGGTTTATATGATCCAGCACGTTCACGTTATTTCTTAGAGAATGGTAAGTCAGTGGGTAGAGATGCTGCGGTTGCTAAACTCTATGAGTATACGAAGAGTGGTAAGTTTGGAGTAATTTTTGGTGAGGATGACTCACTGACAAGATCTGACTTGATTGCTAAGATTAAGGCGAAGCACGCGGGTGCTAAGTTCTACAGTCATGAGGCGCTTGCGGGTGCTGGTAAGAAGGCTTCTGATGCAGGTGTCTTTGGTAAGCATGCTGCTGTTAAGGCTGATTTTACTAAGGCTGGTAAGATTCTCTCACTTGATTGTGATTTCTTGGAGCTTGATAAGCAGGGTGGATTGAAGGCGTTCTATGATCGTCGCCGTCCAGAGGGTGAGGGATACAATGAAGATCCTGCAGCTTATCAAAAACAACTCAATCGTCTCTACTGTGTGGAGCCTACTTATTCTGTAACGGGTGGTATGGCTGATCACCGAGCGCCATTGGCTCCGAGCCAGATGGGGAGATTTATTAGCTTGCTTGCAAGTTTTGCAGGTGTGGGTGCTGCTCCCGCTAGTGCGTTTTCTGATACGAAGACGAAGTGGGCGAAGGCTTGTTTTGATGATCTAAAGTCAGGTGAGGGTGTGATTCTTCTCGGTAGTCGTTATGACAAGGAGCTGCATGATGTGGTTTATCTTATCAACCAGGCGATAGGAGCTTATTCAGCAGGGACTCTGGTAGCTCGTAAGGGTGAGCAGCATGCTGACTTAGGAAGTATTGAAGATTTTGCGAAAGATGCGGGTTCACTTGAGACTGTGATCTTGATGACTCCGGCTAACCCAGTGTATGAGAATTCTACGATTGGTGGTAAGTCATTCACTGATTTGGTAGCAGGTAAGAAGTTGATTCACTGGGGTTGCCAGATTAATGCTTCAGCGAATGCTGCTGATATTCATATTCCTGCTGCTCATTATCTTGAGAGCTGGGGTGACGGATTCTCTGGTGATAACGGTATCTATACAGTTATTCAGCCAATGATTCTACCGCTTTATGGTGGGATTCAGGAGTTTGAACTACTTGTTGCGTTATCGGCTAATGAGTTAGAGCTTCATGATTCAGCTGATGCGGCAGCGGTTTCACCTGCATATACAGCAGTGAAGAGAGTCTTTGATACTAAGGTTAAAAAAGGAAGTGGTGCTGCTAAGGTAGAGAACTGGAACTCTCTTTTGAGAACGGGTTTCTATGCTGACTATAAGTATAAGGCAGTATCTGCAGGTCCAGCGCCAAGTGTATCTATTAAGGTAGAGGCTGAGCCCGCGAATGCGAGCAAGCCAGATATTGTTTTTGCCACTGACTATTCAGTGCTTGATGGGCGATATGTGAACAATGCTTGGCTCCAAGAGGCCCCAGATCCTATTTCTAAGCTTACTTGGGATAACGCGGTTTATATGTCACCAAAGACGGCTAAAGAACTTGGTCTCTATGATGATGTTGTGGAGCTTGAGAAGGCTGAGAAGGCTTGGTGGTCAAATCTAGGAATCGCTACAGGGACTGATGTGAAGACTACGCCAGTTTCTGAGGATGGTGAGGGACCTAGTCTTTATGGGCCAATGGTGAAGGTGAAAGTGGGAGACAAGAGTCTTCAGGCTGTAGTGATTGTGGCGTTTGGAATGGCGGATAATGTTGTTTCAATTCCACTGGGTTATGGTCAAGGTTATGACGAGCATTGGAAAGATAACTTTAAAGGGGGTACACCAGAGTTTGAGAAGGATCCGCGTAATGTTTCTTCTGTAGGAGTGAATACAGGTTTCAACGGTTACGCTCTTAGAGGAGGTAGTGATTACTATGCAGCTGGTATTTCTATCGAGAAGGTAGAGGGCAGTCGTTACAAGTTAGCGAGAACTCAGGAACACCATTCTATGTATGGACGTGCGCTTGCTCGTGAGATTTCTACTATGCCTACTGATCCTGATGGGTTAGATCATCAGAAAGATTATAAGGAGCAATTGGCTAACGTAAGAAAGCAGGGTATGGACTCACACATTCCTCAGAATGTTGATCAGTATAAGCCTGTTGGAAACGCGAAAGATAAAGATGGTAATGATATTGACCGTGTCCATCTTTGGGATAAGTCCCATCAGTGGGCGATGTCTATCGACCTCAGTACTTGTACTGGGTGTAGTGCTTGTCTTGTAGCTTGTCAGGCAGAGAATAATATTCCTGTCGTAGGTAAAGTGCAAGTGGCAATGGGCCGTGAGATGCACTGGATCAGAATGGATCGTTATTTTGCAGAGACTAGTAAGGAAGATGAGTCTTCGAATCCATCCGAAGACTGGGATAAGCCTCTTGAGATGATTCCTAACCCAGTGGCATGTGTGCAGTGTGAGAGCGCTCCATGTGAGACAGTTTGCCCTGTGAATGCAACGGTTCACTCAGAAGATGGTTTGAATACAATGGCTTATAACCGTTGTATCGGAACTCGTTACTGTGCGAACAACTGCCCATACAAGGCGAGACGATTTAATTTCTTTGACTATAATAAGCGTAATCCACTTCTTCATAAGAACCTTTATAAGGGGCCATTTGGTAAGAAGCAGGAGGGCGATGCGAAGTCACTTCAGCGTAACCCGAACGTATCCGTTCGTATGCGTGGTGTGATGGAAAAGTGCACCTACTGTGTGCAGAGACTTCAGTCAGCTAAAATCGATGCTAAGCAGAATGTGAAGCGCGGTGTGCAGAAATCTGGTAAGCCATCAACAGAATTCAAAGTGGATCACGAGATGCTTATGTCACCAGCGAATAGCGTGACTGTGGCGTGTCAGGATGCATGTAGTGCTGGTGCAATCATGTTTGGTAATCTTCTCAATAAGAAGGATAATATTCAGAAGACGAAGGCGATCAGAGACGAGGACAAGGATCTGCCTGCACACGTGCAAGGTGAATTCGCAAATCCACGGACCTATGATCTTCTAAGCTACCTTGGAACTCGTCCACGAACATCCTACATGGCTCGTGTGAAGAATCCTAATCCAGCAATGGCTGGCGCGACGAATGTTGGAAGAGCAACGATCAATATGCACTAGGTGAGAATTTAGAAATTTAGAATTTAGAACATTACAACAAAATGGCAGAAAACGAAAACAAGGCAGAGCAAAATGATGGCAGCATCACTCTTCCCGTATTTGAGCGCGAGAAGCTGATTCTCAATGGACGTTCTTATGCATGGATCACCGACCGTATTGCAGGGATTGTGGAGAAACCACAGCCGATGCTTTGGTGGTTGTTATTCATTCCTTCAGCATTGATTGCACTTATTGGTGTGGTAGGTGGACTTACTTATCTAGTTTCTACTGGTGTGGGTGTGTGGGGAAATACGAACCGCACGATGTGGGGATGGCCGATTGTTAACTTTGTTTTCTGGATTGGAATTGGTCACGCTGGAACATTGATTTCAGCGATTCTTTTCTTAACGCGACAAAATTGGCGGACCTCTATTAACCGCGCGGCTGAGGCGATGACGATCTTTGCGGTCTGCTGTGCTGGTATTTTCCCAGCGTTCCACGTTGGACGTGTATGGATGGCATGGTTCTTGGCTCCTATTCCGAATGCGAATGCGATCTGGCAGAATTTTAAGTCACCACTTCTTTGGGACGTGTTTGCGGTATCTACCTACTTCACGATTTCTTTGATCTTCTGGTATTTAGGAATGGTTCCAGATCTCGCGACTATCCGTGACCGAGCTAAGCCTGGTTTACGTAAATTCTTCTACGGTATTTTCTCTCTAGGATGGAGAGGTGGTAACCGCCAGTGGAGTCATTATGAAATGGCTTACTTGTTACTTGCGGCACTTTCCACACCACTCGTCCTTTCTGTTCACTCGATCGTTTCATTTGACTTCGCTACATCAACTGTTCCGGGTTGGCACACGACGATTTTCCCGCCATACTTCGTGGCTGGTGCTATCTTCGGTGGATTCGCGATGGTGATGACGATTATGATTCCTGCACGTTCTATCTATAACCTGCACGATATGATCACGATGAAGCACATTGAGAACATGAGTAAGATCATTCTCGCTACAGGAACCATCGTTGGTTACGCCTATCTAATGGAGCTATTCGTGGCTTACTATTCAGGTGGTAAGTATGAGATGGAGGCGTTCAAGTTGCGTATCACTGGTCCTTACTGGTGGGCATACGTGGTGATGATGTTCTGCAACGTGGTTGCTCCACAGGCATTCTGGTTCAAGGCATGTCGTGAGAATCTCTGGGTTGTCATGGGTATATGTATGCTGGTTAACATTGGTATGTGGTTCGAGAGATTCGTGATCATTGTTACTACTCTTCCACGTATGTGGCTTCCTGGTGACTGGAAATATTATGAGGCTTCAGCAGTGGATGTGATGACCTTTGTTGGAACTATCGGAATGTTCCTCACACTATTCTTACTATTCCTACGTTTCTTACCATGTATCAACATCGCTGAGGTAAAGTGGACACTTCTAGAAAGTGACGCGCACTTTGATGATAAGTTGGCACATCCTGATGAGGGTGTGGAAAAAGAGGCGGCATACCAGTATGAGATTGAGAAAAATCGCAGCATGGAGTGCTAAGCTAAATTCAACGAATATTTTAATAACAACTAACCAAATCACAAGACAGTGAGCACATCAGTAAAAAGAGTTTACGGTTATCTAGCCGAATTCGAAAGCGCATCAGCCCTCTACAAGGGCGCTGAGAAAGTGCGTGATGCCGGATTCAAAAAGTGGGACTGCTATTCACCGTATCCGATCCACGGGCTGGACGATGCGATGGGGCTAAGGCGTTCTATCTTGCCTTACTTTGTATTTTTCGGTGGATCTACTGGTCTGCTTACAGGGTTCAGTCTGGCATATATCACACAGGTAATGATTTACCCAACAGTGGTGCAGGCTAAGCCGGCTAACATCTTTACTACATCGGCATTCTTCCCGATTATGTTTGAGCTTACGATTCTATTCTCAGGATTTACGGTTCTGTTCTGTCTACTAGGTCTTATGGGTCTACCTAGATTGAACCATCCGTTATTTGCAAGCCGTCAGTTTCACCGTTCTACTGATGATGGTTTTTTCATCGCAGTGGAAGCAAGAGATCCCAACTTTTCTCCAGAAGATACAAAGGCTCTGCTTGAAGAGGCAGGGGGAACAAACATCGAACTCGTCGAAGAAGAGGACTAACTTTTTATACTAGATAAGATACCACTATCATGCGCTACTTTTTTCTCATATACGCACTCATCATTGTTTTCGTCGTCAGCACGTTCGGATTCAGAGGTGATAAATTCAAGAAGCCACCTATCCGTATTTTCCCAGATATGGATGAGCAGGACTTCGTAAAAGCTCAAAAACCATCCGACTTCTTCAAGAGTGGTGTGGCTGCACAGCAGCCAGTTCCTGGGACTGTTCCTATGGGGCATAGTAAAGAGGTGACTGCTGAGTCTGAGCTACGTGGATATGGTAATAAAGAAACTTACCTTCATACTGGTAGATTGAACGAGATAAACTATGGTAAGGGTTTTCCTGCTGAGTTAGAGCTTGATCAACCTGAAAATGTTACTGCGCTTCTTACACGTGGGCATGAGGTCTTTGGCTTCAAGTGTGCCATCTGTCATGGAGCTTCAGGTAATGGTGAGGGGACAGTGAAGGCGAACGGTTTTGTAGCAGCTATTAGTAATTTACGTGAGACTAAGCTAGTGGAAGGTAACATTTATGACGTGGTCGTGAATGGTAGAGGTAACATGGGTCAGATGGGATCTGATCTTCCGCTCTATGACCGCTGGGCAGTGGTAGCTTATGTAAAGGCAATCCAGGCTAGCGCTAAGGCAGACTACACGAATCCGAAAATCAAAGAGATCTTTGATGCTGGAAGCAAGAAGTAAGACAATTTTAATCAATCAATTAACACACAATTTAATCTAACAGTCCCATGGCACACAACGTCACATCAAAGGACCTCCCGGTAAATGGGGAGCAGGTAAAGTCAAGCGACCTTGCCTTGCCTAAATTTATTTCTCTTATCGTTTTCGCAGTAGGAGCGATTTTTAGTATCTTCTTGTTTACGAATGATACGTTTGGAGATGGTTACTCTTATTCATGGTTGTTCGCATTCATGTTCTTCATATCACTGGCACTTGGTGGATGTTTCTGGACGACATTGCACAACGTGACGAACTCTGGCTGGGGTGTCTCAGTGAGGCGTTTGATGGAGAACTTAGGTTTTGTATTTCCGTTCATGGCAGTGATCGCTATTCCATTGATGATTCCATCAGTGCAGAATGATCTTTATGAGTGGATGGAGTCACACCGTGACGTAGCTCATAATTATATGGATGAAGAGGGTGAGCTTAAATACCATGAGCGTGATAATGGTGCTCATGATTATAAGCAAATCATGCCTCTTGCTGAAGCTGATAAGACTGACCACGGTTATTATACATCCCCACCTAAATATGCGTTCAAGGCGGATCATCAATCTCTTCTTTATTATAAGGCATGGTATATGAATCTTCCTTTCTGGTTATTTCGTGTGATAGGTTTTTTCGTGCTCCTTGGAGCAGGTATCTGGATACAGAGAAAGATGTCTATGGATCAGGATACAGATCCTAATCCTACTTGTGCTCGTCTAATTAAGACTCGTCAGCTCTCATGTATTATTATGCCAATCTTTGCAGTCGTGGCGACGTTCATCGCTCTGGACTTCATGATGGCGCTTGATTACAAGTGGTTCTCCACGATGTATGGGGTTTATTTCTTTGCAGGATGCGCTCTGAATTCAATGGCGGTTCTTATGCTGACTCTTGTATGGCTGCGCAAGAAAGGCTATCTGCAGACGGTGACTAGCACGGAGCATTTCCACATTATGGGTAAGCTCATGTTTGCTTTCGTGGTTTTCTGGGCATACGTTTCATTCTCACAGTTTATGCTAATCTGGTATGCTAATATCACAGAGGAGACTACTTACTTCATTCTTAGAAATACTAATGAGTGGTGGTTATGGAGTATATCACTCGTATTCGGTCACTTCTTAGTTCCTTTTGTTTTCCTGCTTCCGCATTACACAAAGAAGAGGACAGGGTTGATCATATTAGCTTGTGTCTATATTTTATGCTACCATGCGATCGATCTTTATATCGCAGTGATTCCTGAGCGCGGTGTGTCACTTACACATGGTGAGAGCCTTTTCGTGGAGCATGCAGCGTATCTAGGTGACATCGTAGCCTTCATTACAGTGGGAGCGTTCTTCATCTTTATGTTCCTTCGCAACCTTGGTAGTGCAAATACTTACCCCAACCGTGACCCACGTCTCCTCGAGTCAGCAAATCTTCATAACTAATTTCAATAGAATCTAACATCATGGAAACTAATCAACGTGACACGCCACTTCGCCGCTTCAACACCTTTTGGTGGGGACTAGCACTCTTTGTGGTATTCGGAATCATCTGTTTCGTTATCAAGAATTTCATCCAGGCGGATGATGTATATAGCGCGGATGCTGAGTTAGGCAAAGCGAGACTTCTTATCCGTGAGCAGGTGGATGCTGATCAAGCAGAGCTTCTTGATTACAAAAAAGAAGGTGACAGTGTGCAGCTTCCTCCAACAGCTCTCTTCCCGGTGGCAAGTGAGCTTAATATCATAGATGCTCAGCCATCAGACTCTGGTGTTCCACACAAGAAAGAGTATAAGTAACCTTTTCAATTCTATTTCAGACGAACCACATAATTTCATGGCAACTACAACTAGTCCAATCATAGAAGACACTCAGCTCAGAGCAGACATCGACCGCTCTCTGCGTCATCCAGTGATGTTCTTCTTCTCAAGCGGTGCTGCTTGGTTAGCAGTATCATTGGTACTTGGTATCATCGCTTCTGCAAAGACGCACTCACCAGATTTCTTAAGCTGCTGTGCATGCTTTAATGTAGGGCGCACAATGCCTGCTCACATGAGCACACTTATCTACGGATGGGGAGCCCAGGCTGCCTTTGGTGTAATTCTTTGGTTGATGTCTCGTCTCTCACGTCAAGAGTGCAAGAAGTCAGGTGTGATTTTAGCAGCAGGTCATGTATGGAATGCAATGGTCGGTATCGGCACGCTCTGTGTTCTTGCGGGAGCAGGAACGGGGGTGGTCTGGATGGCTTTCCCGAAGGCAATCATGATTACGCTTCTTGTGACTTACTTCATTATTGGTATATGGGCAGTGATTGCGTTCCGCGTTCGTCGTGGTGGACACATATACATTTCTCAGTGGTATTTACTGGCTGCACTGTTTTGGTTCCCGTGGGTGTTGATCTCAGGGCTTGTGTTTACTCAATTTTACTTAGGTGATGGGCATCCTCTAATGGTTACGGCGTCTACAGCATGGTTCAGATCTGCTTTTATGTTTCTGTTCTTTACACCTGTGGCAGTAGCTAGTGCTTATTACATCACTCCAAAAGTAACTGGCAGACCAGTTTACTCCTATAGCCTTGCGATATTTGGCTTCTGGGCTCTTGCGATTGTGGGACCATGGGCTGGAATGCAGCGCATGATGGGCACGTCTGTAACATCATTCATTACTTTCCTTAGTGCAGGAGCTGCGGTTCTTTTAATTATCCCAGCGGTTGCTCTTGTTGTGAACATCATCAAGACAGCGACTTCTAATAAAGAGGCTATGGCTCACTCGCCTTCCTTACGATTCACAGTAGCGGGTTCTTTAGGGATGTTAGTTTTCACAGTGTTAGGAGGATTGATATCACTTCCTGGAGCGCTTCAGTTCACGCAGTTTTCTACTGCTCAGTATGGACTAGAGTTAACTGGTCTTCTAGGGTTTTACTCAATGTGCATGTTTGGTGCGATCTACTTTATCGTTCCTCGTATCACCAATAGAGAGTGGATCTCTGCGGGGATGATTGGTCAGCATTTCTGGCTTACGATTTATGGAGTGTCATTCATCGCGGTGTTCTACACGTTGCTAGGTGGATTCATGCATGGTTATACTCTAGAGCAAGTGGCTGAACCAGTTGAGGCTTCAGTTGGCCGACTTTACCCATATGCAATTGGTTTAACTACTGGATTTATTTTCCTCTTGATCGCGACATTTATGTTCTGCGTGCATCTTCTACTGATGTGGCTGAGACTTGGCCGCCGCAGTAATCATCCTACGTTATTAGTAGGTCATGGGCACTCTTCACCACACGGTCCAGAGGGAGATCTGGATAAACTCGAATCGATGGATTCAAATGCCTCCGCTCACTAAGCGAATCTAATTTTACAGCTAACCTATTTCACTAGAACACGATGACAGTTAAGACATTTTTCTACGGACTCATTGCCAGCTTTGGACTTCCATGGCTTGTAATGCTAGCAGTTCCATTTAGCACGATGCGCTCATTAGAGGCGCCTCAATATGATGAGGTGAACGATGAGCGAACGGATCTTTATCAGGCGAAGCGAAGTGGGCGTATTGCAGTGGGTTCACTTGTCTATGGGCAAGAGGGCTGTGCAATGTGTCACTCACAGGTGACTCGTCCTACTTATGCAGGACAAGATGTTTTCCGTGAGGGTCAAGGAGGCTCAAAGAAAGATGGGGAAAGAGGGGATACTCGTAGAATTACTAACGCTTGGGATTTTGCAGGTGAGGAGCGGGCTCACATTGGCGAGAGTCGTATTGGACCTGATCTTGGAAACTTTGGAAATAGATTAGAAGTTTTGGCAGCTAAAGAGAATGTGAAGGCAGCTGAGGCAATGGGCATTAAGCTCATAAAGGAAGATAAGTCCCCACTAACTAGACAGGAAGTAGCAGCTGCGCTTGGAGATAAGGCTTTTGACAAAGAACTCTATATATACAAGCACCTTTATAATCCACGTAATGAGGGATTTGAAGAAAGAGGCAGAGAGAAGGAATGGTCAGTTTGCCAGTCTAACGCTCAGTTTTTCAAGAAGGTAGGAGATTTTGGTCAGGGAGCTAAGAATGCTGTTGCGATAGTATGTGATCAGCAGGTAGTTCCAAATGATAGTGCTCGTGCGCTCGTCAGTTATTTAATCAATCTAAAGAAGGATGGAGCGGTTCCTTATTCGATGCAGTATGCAAAGGATAAGAAGAAAGGTGGTAAGTAGATCTTACCTACCTATCAGCAACTTTATTCAAATATCAGTCATCAATCATCTAATAATCTAACAACATGTCAGTTCAACCAGTAGATCCGAAAAAACCAGATCTTGAAGAGTCCACCAATGTGGCTGAGCAGCACGCGGCAGTGTCCCGTGCATCATCAGCGGCAGCGCGTGAGCAACAAGTGCGCGAAAATGGATTAGAGCCAGTTTCTATCTGGATCTTCCTTGCGGGAAGCATCATCGCCATTATTGCCGGTAGTGTTCTATTTAGTAGTAATAACCTTTTTGCTTATAATGACTTTGTGAAAGCGGGCTACGTGCAGGCTGATGAGTTAGGCGGACCAGCTCCTATTCCGCAGGGAGATGTAGAAGCAGTTTATATGGCTAAGGGAGCAGGCACCTACAAGAAGTGTATGGGCTGTCACCAGCCAGATGGTAAGGGGAATGCAGACTACCCACCACTTGCTGGATCTGAGTATGTAGTAGAGTCACCAGTGGCTCTCATGATGGCAGTGATTAACGGTGTAAAAGGTCCAATCACAGCGGCTGGAGTTTCAGTGAACAGTCAAATGGATTCTCAGCTAAATAAGAGCACAGATAATCTTGAAATAGCCGCACTTGTGTATTACCTCCAGAACAGCTTTGGTAACAGAGTAGGTAAGATTTATACACCTGAGCAGATGGGCCAGATTAAGGAACTTAACAAGGATAGACCAGCAGGTCATACAACTGCTGCTGAGCTGGATAAATACAGGAAAGTTCAACTTGAAGGAGAGCTATTCGAGCCTGGAACAATCATTAACAAGAAGACTGGCGAAGTCATTGTTGCTGAGTAAGATCAGAGAATTTAAATACACTAATTTAACTAACTATAACCAAGTTTACATTACTTAGCTTAATTGCTAACCAGTAGAACCAACTATTATGAGCGCTGACGACCATCACGATCACCACAATCCGCCATTCTGGCAGAAGTATATTTTCTCTACCGACCACAAGATGATCGGTCTACAATACGGGCTAACCGCTCTGCTATTCCTTCTCTTCGGGTTCTTCCTGATGATGATGATGCGCTGGAGCATAGCGTACCCACAGGAGCCAGTTCCGAGCTGGATGAGCTGGGTATTTACCGATGACTGGAAAGCTAGGTGGCTTACTGCAGGTAAAGTAGAGGGTGAGACTTACAATATGTTCGGCGCAATGCACGGAACGATCATGGTTTTCCTTGGTGTGGTTCCACTTGGGTTTGGTGCTTTTGGTAACTACGTGACTCCGCTTCAGATCGGTGCGCCTGACATGGCATTCCCTAAGCTTAACTGTGCTTCTTACTGGCTTTACGCGGTAGGTGGTATCATGATGTGTGGATCATTCTTCTTGGAGTCAGGTTCAGCTAAATCTGGTTGGACAAACTATCCGCCGTTATCGTCGTTTGCGGATTCGCAGCATCCTAATCAGTTCTTTACGGGGCAGACCCAATGGTTGCTTGGTTTGGTCTTTCTTATTTCTTCCTCTTTGTTGGGTTCAGTGAACTTCATTACTACGATCATTAACCTTCGAGCGAAGGGGATGACATGGATGCGCTTGCCATTTTTCGTATGGGCGATGTTAGTTACTGGTTTCCTTCTTCTTCTAGCGTTCCCACCACTCGAGGTGGCTGGTATCATGCAGTTGATTGATAGAACGACTGGTTCATCATTTTTCCAGCCTTCCGGTCTTTATACCGATGCGGGAGCAGCTGATTATGCAGGTGGTGGTTCTCCACTACTCTTCCAGCACTTGTTCTGGTTCTTAGGTCATCCTGAGGTGTATGTTCTTCTTTTGCCATCGATTGCTTGTGTGGCTGAGATTATCCCTGTCAATACTCGTAAGCCGCTTTGGGGTTACAAGTCGATGGTTTACGC